>JAJZTK010000202.1 GCA_021849045.1 Deltaproteobacteria bacterium
GGATCGGCTTGCCCGGCGCGGCCAGGTCCCCCGGTTCGGCCCATCGTTTGGAGACCACGCCGCTGAAGGGGGCGATGATACGGGCGTAACCGGCCTGGGTTTTGGCGACGGAGGTATTCATGGCCAATCCTTTCAGACTCTCCTCATAGGCGTCCACCGTTGCCTTTGTACCGTCCAGTGCGGCACGGGAGCGCTCCAGCGCCTCTTTCGAGATGGCCCCGGCCTTGAAGAGTGCCTCATCCCGCCCATAGACCGACTTCTGGGTGGCATAGGCGCTCTGGGCGCCGGCCAGCCGCTGGCGCGTTGCCAGCACCTCGGCGTTCACCGCCACGATCCGGTCCACCAGTTCACGGTCATCGATGGTTGCCAAGAGTTCTCCCTGGCGGACCTGATCCCCCTCCCGTTTGGTGATGGAGAGAATATTGCCGGAGATGCGGGGCGACAGGTCGCTCTTGGAGAAAGGTTCGACACTCGCCAGATAGTGAGCGGTCACTTCCAAGGCCCCCTGGCTGACCGGCGCAACCTGAACGGTCGGCGTCGGGGGCTGGGGTTTGGGAAGGCTGGCGATCTTCCGCTGCTTGCTCTTGATGACCGCAACGCCGCCTGCGATCAGGGCGATAGTGAACAGAACGACGATAAGTTTCCGTTTCATTGCAGGTACTCCTCCAGCGTTCCGCTCGCCCGTCGATAGGCGACCACGGCCGCGTTATAGTCGTAGAGAGACTGGGTGTGATTGGCGACGGCGTTAATCTCGGCAGACTGGGCCAGAAGCAGGTCCACCATGGCTCCGGCACCGCTGTTGTACTTTTCCCGCTCGATGCGGAACGACTCCCGGGCCTGGGCCAGCACCGCCTCTGCCGCCTCGATCCGTTTCCTGCTCTCCCGAAGCGCGGTCAGGGCGGTCCGGATGTCTAGCCGAACCTGGTTCTCAACCGCGGAGAGCCTGGCCTGGCTGCGCTCTTTCTGGATCCGTTCCCGTGACAGATCGGCGAAGAGGGGCTTCTCGAAGAGGGGGAGCGAGAGGTTGATCCCGGTGAACCAGTTGGCCTCCTTGTACCAGGGGTTGAAGCCATACTGGTCCAGGTAGCCGGCCACTGCGCTCACTGTGGGGAGAAACCTCCCCCGGGCGATCTTCCGGCTGAACTCGGCTTCCTTGACTCCTGCTACGGCGCTCAGATATTCGGGACGCCGTCCCTTGGCCGATTCCAGGGCCTTGGCAAAGTTACCCTCCAGCGGCGGCACGGCCAGGGGATCGGTGAGGGTTAGGAGGACGTCGCCGGTGGGGGCGTCCCCCATCAGGTACTGGAGGGTTGCCGCCAGGGTGGCGAGAGACTCATCCAGCGAGAGCAACCGTTGTTGCTCGTTGGCCAGCTGGACCTCCACCTTGAGAAGATCAACCCGGGCGATCCTCCCCAGCTCGAAGGCCAGCCGGGAGTTTTTCACCTGCTCCTCCAGGGCGATCACCGAGCTCTGTGATGCCTCCCGCAGCTTCCGGAACTGGAGCAGCTTGTTGTAGGTGTTGACCGTATTGGCGATGACCTCATTGCGGGTAAGGGACAGGCTCTGCTCCTGAAGCTGCTTTCTAACCTCGGCGAGCGAAACGCCGTTCGTCACCTGCCCCCCCTGGTAGACTGGGATGCTCATCTGGATAGCGTAGTAAGCGAAGCTGTCACTGAAGTGGGGGCCGATCTTGGCGCTCTGGGCCGGCACAAAGGGGAGCGGGTCCTGGCGCTGGGTCAGGTTGGCGTCCAGGGAGAAGCGGGGGTAGTGCTTTCCGAACGCACTGACAACGCTCTGTTCGCTCGACGCCACCCCGAGACGCCCTTCGGTCAGGAGCGGGTTGTTGGCAACCGCCCTGCCAAGGGCATCCCTCAGGGAGAGTGACTCGGCTTGCGCAGAGGCGACCGCCGTGCAGATGGTAAAAGCGATGATGAGGCTTCGGAATTGAGTCATGGGTAAACCGCCTTATTGCTTTATAGATATAAGCTCATGCAAAAAGTCCGAAATAAGGCAGGTATCGGTGTGTTTATTGCTCGAATAACCTGCCTCTTGTTCCGATGTTGGGGGTGGACCTTCAGAACCCCTGCCAGATGAACCAACCGCCCACCAGTGCTACAACAGCTCCGCTGACTCGTTTTGCCCAGAGAGAGAAGTTCACTACTCCTCGTGCCTTGACGAACCCCTCCACGAAACCGGTGAAGGTGCCGGCGAAGAGCATCAACAGGCAATGGCCCATGGCATAGCAGAATAGAAGGGCGATGCCGTAGAGAACCTCCCCCTTTCCTGCCACCAGGGTCAGGATCACCACCAGAACCGGTGTGGCGCAGGGCGAGGAAACCACACCGAAAAAGAGCCCCAGCAGGAACGAGCCGACCATGCCGCCACGCTTTGGCTTGAAATCGCGCCTTAACGGGAGGTGGATCTCGTACAGACCCATTATCTGCCCTCCCATCACCAGTGCCACGCTCCCGGCGATCAGATGCCAGGGGCCGCCGAGGGTGCCGAACATGGTCCCCAGCAGACCCGCTGCTGCGCCGAAGGCGGTAAAAGTGAGCGACAGGCCCAGAATAAACGAGAGGGAATAGCGAAATGCCTTCCAGCGGTCGCCATCGGCATAGCCGCCGACGAAGCCGACTACGAGAGGTATGGTGGCCAGGACGCAGGGTGAGGCAGAAGACAGCACACCGGCCAGAAAGACCGCGCCGAAGGCCAGCAGCGGGTAGACCGCGACGATCTGTTCGATGTTGCCGAGGAAGGTCATTTGAGCCCCGCTGCCTTCAGTTCCTTGAGAATGTCCGGCTTGTCCATGAAACCGATGTGGCGTTTGACCTCTTTCCCCTGGGCATTGAAGAATATCTGCGTCGGGATCATCTGAATACGGAACTTCTCCGCGGCGTCCGGATCTGCGTGAACATCGATAAAGAGCACCGAGGCCTTTCCGCGATATTCCGTCGAGAGTGATTCCAGGATCGGCGCCATCTTCTTACAGGGGATGCAGGTGCGGGCTCCCAGGTCTATGACCGTCGGTTTGCCGGAAGATAGTGATTTACGGACTGTTGTGTCGGTGGCTGAGGGGAGTTCAGCGAAAGCTGCAGTGGCAACCAACAGAGCAGCAATGAATATTGAGATACCTGATTTCATTGATGAGCCTTTCGAGTGGAATAGACGAGAACTGCCGCGATAAAGATTGTGTTCCGCACCAATCGTCTTTTTGAGCTGTTCAGGGCCATTGTCACAGCATCCCCATGATCTCTGCAACAGACGCCAGTTTGCCGGAGAACTTCACCTGCCCATCGATCACCAGGGCCGGAGTGCTCATGACACCATACTTCATGATCGAGGGGATATCCTCGACCTTCACCATCTCTGCACTCTTGCCGCTTTCTTCCAGAGCTTTCTTTGTGTTCTCGTAGAGGGTCTTGCATTTGGCACAGCCGGTTCCCAAGATTTCGATCTTCATTATCCTCTCCTCTCTATAAAATCGCGTTGAACAGACGTTATGGCCGCTGCCACGATACCGAAGAAAGTCGCCAGGAGCGGCTTCTTGAGCACATTGCTGAGAATCACCGCTTCCGGAAGCGACAGAGCCGTCACCGCCATCATGAAAGCCAGCACGGTGCCGATGGCCATCCCCTTCTCCATCAAGGCATGGACTATGGGGATGACTCCCGCTGCGTTGGAATAGAGAGGAACTCCCAGTGCTACCGCCACGGGCACGGCAAAAGGGTTGTCCCGCCCCGCCCAGCGCGCGAGGAAGTCCTGGGGGACGTAGCCATGAATAAAGGCACCGACTCCAACCCCGATCACCACATACGGCCAGATTTTCTTGAGCAGCCCCACGGTGTATTCATTGGCGTAGTCGAGCTTTTGGCGGAAGGTCATGGCGGTGACCTCTCCGTTGCCCACCTGCATCTCCCAGACGTAGTCCTGAACATACCGCTCCATCTTGAGGCGTCCGATGACTATGCCGGCAGCGATTGCCACCAGAAGCCCGGTGCCGATGTATATCAGGGCGATCCGCCAGCCGAACAGTCCCCAGAGCATGATGAGAGCCACCTCGTTGACCATGGGAGATGAAACGAGGAATGAAAAGGTCACCCCCAGCGGCACCCCGGACTCCACGAAGCCGATGAAGAGCGGCACGGCCGAGCAGGAGCAGAAGGGGGTAATGATGCCGAGCGCAGCAGCCAGACAATTGCCGACGTACTCCCGTCGGTGGGACAGTATCCGCTTGGTCCGCTCGGGAGGAAACGAGGAGCGGATGACTGCCACCACGAAGATGATGAACGCCAGGAGAAGGAATATCTTGACGGTATCGTAGATGAAGAAGTCGAGCGCTTCGCCGAGTCGAGAACCATGCTGTTGTGCAAGCAGCCTGAAGACTATGTAGTCGGCCAGCTCCTTTAGCATTCCATACTCCATGAGTGTCTGATTGAATAGTCATTTAATGAGGTAAAAAAATTTACCCAATTACCTTGTGAACTGCCTGGCGGATCAGTTCTTCGGGGATTTCCTCGTAGGTTTTTCCCTCGTACTCGATGGTCCGACAGTAAGTCTCCGTTTCAGTGAGACAGGCACATGAAGCACATGGATTCTCGGATGTCTCCGCCCCGGAGAGCAGTTCCTCAAGGGGAATTCCGTTGAAAAGGATCATGTTCGATTGAGGCATCTCTCCCGCGGACAGTCGCTTTTCGGTGAAGGTGAGCAGAATTCCCCTGGGTGCCAGTTCATCGTGCAGATCCGCAACAACCTGCTCCAGGGTTTTCCCCGTTGCCGAGCAGCGGAGGCAGGTGGCCCCTTCCTTTTCGTAATGCCGCCATTCGATAGTCAGATCTTTCATCGTTTCGACTCCTTTAAAGGCTGGCGTTATACGGCCTTCATCAGTTCATGGCGCCCGGAGATTTCCTGTTTCACGATCAGCGTTACGGTGTCCACAACCTCCAGAATCTCAGGATGTTTGATGGCGTAAAAGATTTTCAGTCCTTCCTTTCGGCGGGTAAGAACTCCGGCCGCCTGCATCAGGTTCAGGTGGCGGGAGGTGTTGGACTGCTCCTCTCCAATGGCGGGGAAAATCTCGCAGACGCAGCGCTCTCCGTCACGGAGAAATTCAATGATCTTCAGGCGGGTCGGCTGGGCCAGAGCCTTCAGAATGTCGGCACGAAAGGTCGAAATGTCACTCATGGTTATCACTCCACTATATGATTATATTATCATATAGTGGTGAATTCGCTTGCTGTCAAGAAATATTCATTCCTTTTTGGCCAACTTTTCTTTCAGGAAGTTGCTGAAGGCCATCTCGTCTGGGAAACTGATGGCTTCGGTTGGGCATATCCTGGCACAGGTTCGGCACTCGACCACACAGTTGTAAGGGTTCTTCACTTTGGTCTTGCCGGTGTCCTGGTTAAACTCCAATACATCATTCTTGCAGAACTCCGCGCACGCCTTGCAGCCGATGCACTTCTTCGCGTCGATGGTCGGGTACCAGGGGATTTCCGCTCGCGGAATGCCGCGCCATTCTTTCATGTTTGCCTCACTTATGGATTTTTCGCCGCCAGTTCCTTGATGGCAGCCACCGCCTCTTCTGTCGTTTTGTTCCTGATATCGAGCGGGATGTGCATCGCTTTGTCGAAACCAATCGACTCGAAAGCGTCCCGGAACATCTTGCTCTGCATCTGCGGATCGCAGGCGGCAATGTAGAGCTTCTCCGTTTCCTCACCCGACAGGAGCACCTTCAGAAATTCCTCCCCGTCACCAACACAGAGTTGGGGGTGGAGACAGACATAGTCGAACAGCTTCTCCCGCCGCACATCGGAGAGGACCCCGAAGATGTCCATCTTGCCGAAACTGGGGCAGGTGCCCTGGCAAACGCAAAGAATAAACCCCTTCTTTCCCATGGGTGGCCTCCTGTATTTGCAAAATCTAATGCTTAGTGTGAGTATATCGCTATCTACTCATGTATCAAGGTGAAAAATGATGAGCGGATGAGCGGTCAGGGAGGGGGAAGAGGGGCATCCATCAGGAATGAAG
>JAJZTK010000041.1 GCA_021849045.1 Deltaproteobacteria bacterium
ATTGTCGAACAGGTGTGCAACGTGCTGGTGGAGCTGAACAAGCAGAAGGGTCTCACGGTACTGCTGGTTGAACAGAACGCGCTGGTGGCGCTGGAGATGTCGAACCGTGCGTACGTGCTGGAAGGGGGGCGGACGATCCTGGAGGGAGCCGGCGTGGAACTCCTGAACAACGACAAGGTTCGCGAGGGGTACCTCGGGGTCTGAGCCGTAGGAGAATCTTCGGGCCTCTTGCAAAGGCTGATGCGTTCCCTCCCCCCTGGCGGGGGAGGGGTAGGGTGGGGGGGAAGCTGCCATGAAATCAGCTGGTTGTCATTTCACCCACCCTCCAGCCCCCTCCCGTCAAGGGAGGGGGAGAAAGTTATCCGCCGTTATCCGTGACCAACTGCCGTTTTCAGGATAATTTTTTTGTTTGAAATTGATTGTCTAATTGTATATACATATAGCTAATGGTCTGGTTTGAACAACGCCGCATAAGTAAAACAAACTCTGAGGAGGAGGCAAACGTGAAGATTCTTTTTATGAATCCCTTTGGTACGGACAGGTACAACGATCTCATCCAGCGCATTCTTAACCAGGCGAAACGTAGCGACACCGAGGTAATTGTCGACAACCTGTCCAAGGGACCGACCTATCTCGATTACCATTACTACAAGAACTTCATCGTGGGTGAATTGATCGAACGAGGGATTCAGGCCGAACGGGACGGCTATGATGGGGTCATCTTCGGCTGCATGCTGGACCCCGGCGTCTTCGAGGCCAAGGAGAACGTGGATATTCCCCTCATCGGCACCCACGAACCGACGATTCATCTGGCAGCGATGTTGGGACACCGGTTTGCGGTGGTGACCAACTCGGACAAGTCGGCCCCTTCCATGGCGAACCTGGTGCGCCACTACGGGCTGGAAGCCAAGTGCGTGGGGTCGGGATCGATCAGGATGTCGCTGGACGAGATCTTCTCCCGACCGGAACAGTGCAAGGAAAACACCCTGGAAGCGATCCGCTGGTGCAAGGAGCGTGGCGCCGACGTCATGGTGGCCGCCTGCACGATCCAATCCGCGTACTTCATGGACGCCTACGGTCTGTCGAAGGACACCTTCTCCATCGAGGGTCTGACCTATCTGGATCCCAACATCGTCGGTCTGAAAATGTGCGAGATGCTGGTGGATCTGCACAAGATGGGGATCAGCCTGAGCAGAAACAGTCTCTTTGGGAAGCCGCAGGATTTTTCCATCAGCGACTGGCATACCGTTAGAAAGACCTTCGGCGTTGAGTAACGGATCTAGCCGGCAGATCAAGGGGAGCGCACACTGCTCCCCTGTTCTTTTAAGGCGCAGAAACACCCATGCGAGATGTGGCGCCCGGTTGAGGAGGAGTTCAATTGAAAGCTCTGGTGAAGCACGCACAAGGCATCGACGGTCTGGGGATACGTGATGTTGCGGTGCCGGAGATCGGTGCCGATGATGTCCTGATTGAAGTGAAGGCGGCGGCCATCTGCGGAACCGATCTGCATATCATGAACGATCTCTACCCGGTGCCGATGCCGGTGACGATCGGTCACGAATTCTCCGGAGTCATCGAAAAACTGGGCGAGAATGTACACACTTGGCAGCGGGGGGACCGCGTCATTGCCGAAGGGAATGCGGAGAACTGCGGAAGCTGCTTCTGCTGCACCAGCGGGAATGCGAATCTCTGCCGGGACAATAAGTACCTCGGCATCAAGGTCGACGGGGTCTTTGCCAGATACGTGAGGATTCCCGCCAAGCTCCTGCATCGGATACCAGATGGTATGTCCTTTGAGGAGGCTGCCCTTGCCGAGCCTGCGGCGGTAGCCATTGATGCCCTGCTGGAAAAGAACAGCATAGAGCCGGGCGATGTTGTCGTCGTGCAGGGGTGCGGTCCGATCGGGCTCCTGGCCGGACAGATTGCGAAGGCGGCAGGCGCGGGCATGGTCATGATTACCGGAAGAGGGTCTGCCGTCAAGTCCAGGTTCAAGGTTGCAGAGGAATTGGGAGTTTTTGACCGGATCGTCAACGTGGAGAAAGACGACCCCATAGCGGTTGTCAGAGACGCCACGGCCGGCAAAGGGGCCGATATCATACTCGACACGACCGGAAGCGCCGTGGCTATGGCGCAGGCCTTCCAGATGGTGCGTCGTGCAGGTCTCATCGAGGTGGTAGGGATGGGTGACCAGGCTGTCCAGGTCCCCTGGGATCTGATGATGAAAGAAGTGGTCAGGATTCATTTCTGCAGGGGCACGACATACGGGAGCTTTGCCCGGTTCTGTTCCCTGGCTTCGACCGGCAGGCTGAATCTGCGGCCGATCATCTCCAATCAGTTTCCGCTTGAGGATTGGAAAAAGGGATTCGAGTCTGCCGAGAGCCGCGAGTCGGTAAAGACGCTTTTGATACCGTCATAGACGGCGCCGGATACGCAGTGCACTAGACAGGAGAAGCCATGAGTCAGTATGAGAAGCTGTTCGAGCCCGGAACGATCGGTAAGATGCGGATACGGAACAGGATCATCAGTGCGCCGATGGAGCGAAACTACGCTGATGCCTATGGGAACGTGACGCAGAAATATATCGATAACCTGGTGGCCAAGGCGGCTGGCGGGGTGGGTCTCATCATCATCGAGGCGACCTACGTGGACCCCTTGGGCAAGGGGAGAGTCCTGGAGCTGGGCCTCTACGATGATCGCCAGATTCCGGGGTACCGGAGGCTGGCCGAGGCGGTACACGAGCAGGGGGCAAAAATCGGCCTGGAACTCGTGTACGGCGGTCGACAGAGCCACTCCAACGTGACAGGGGTACAGGCCCATGGCCCGTCGCCGGTGACCTGCACGGTGCCGGGTTACTTCGAGCTGCCGCGGGAACTTGACTTGGAAGAGATAAAGGCCCTGGTCCGGAAGTTTGCCGAGGCCGCCCGGCGGTCAAAGGAGGCCGGTTTCGACATGGTGGAACTCCACTGTGCCCACGGCTACCTGATCGCCCAGTTCATGTCCCCGTATGCCAACAAGAGAACCGATGAATACGGGGGAACGTTCGAAAAACGGCTGCGGTTTCCGCTGGAGGTGATTGCGGCGGTCCGCAAGGCTTGCGGCGACGATTTCCCCATTGCCTGCCGTGTCCCCGGCGATGAGTACATCGACGGCGGGCTCACTCCCGAAGATGTCATCATCATTGCCAAGAGATTCGAAGAGGCCGGCGTTGACCTGATCGACGTATCGTCCGGGATTTACGAGACCGCCTTCACGATCGTGCAGCCCATGGGTATGCCGCTGGGGTGCAACGTCCATCTGGCCGAGGGGATCAAGGCCGCAGTCAATATCCCGGTGAGCATTGCGGGTCGGATCAACGACGCAGCCTTTGCCGACAGCATTCTGAAGGAAGGGAAGTCCGACTTCATCTCCATGGCCAGGGCACTCCATGCCGACCCCCAGTTTCCGAACCTCTCCCGTGAAGGGAAGCTGGACGACATCTGCATGTGCATCGGCTGCAATCAGGGATGCATCGACATGCTGGGGACCATGGTGCCGGTCTTCTGTGCCATCAACCCGCTGGTCGGCAGAGAGAGGGAGCTGGCCATAAAGCCTGCCGAGAGGAAAAAGCGGGTCGTGGTTGTGGGGGGGGGGCCTGGCGGCATGTCCGCGGCAAGGGTGGCAGCGATGAGGGGGCATGATGTCTCCCTGTACGAGAAAGGCCCCGAGCTCGGGGGGCAGCTGCTGTGGGCCCGTAAGGCTCTGAAGCGGGGGGAGCTGGAGCAGTGTATCCGGTATCTGGCAACCCAAGTGAAAAAGGCCGGCGTCGATGTCCACCTGAATGAGGAGATGGACACCCGCAAGGTCTACGAGGCAAAGCCCGATGTCGTGATCATGGCAACCGGGGCGGTACCCTATATCCCGTTCATCCCCGGGAGTGACCGGAAGCATGTCCATACCTATCTGGATATCCTCAGTGGCAAGGTCGAGCCGGGGAAACGGGTGCTGGTGATCGGCGGCAAGCTGGTCGGGACCCAGGTGGCCCAGCTCATTTCCAGCAAAGGTTCGCCCGTGATCCTGACGGAGACGTCGCCGGCCGTCTGCCAGGATGCCGGAGGCCGGACAAAATGGCTGCTGCTGCTCAGTGTGCAAAGGGATCCGAACATCGATATCCGCGTGGAGACAAGTGTTGAACGGATCAATGAAAACTCGGTGATCCTGCAGTCCAAGGGGGTGGCTGAAGAGATCAAGGAGATCGATATGGTTGTCCTTTGCCTGGGGGCGGCTTCCGACAACCGGCTGGCGGATGAGTTGAAGTGGGAAGGAAGGCTCCCGGAGATTCACACCATCGGGGATTGCAGCCTGCCACGAAAAATGACCGAGGCGATCTATGAAGGGTACGTGACCGCCCTCCACATCTAGTACCCTGGAACATTATTTGTTGCGAATTGCTGATTTCGTAGGTTGGGTTAGGCGGGTGTATGCCGTAACCCAACATGACCAAGCTGGCAGGCTGCAAGGCTGTTGGGTTACGCGATGAGGCCGCTAACACAACCTACGAAGAAATATATGTTACAAGGTACTAGAACAAACCCGGTTTTCGTGAAATAGCGAAGGGGATACCAGCGTATGAATGCGAACAAAGAGATATGGGTGCTGCTTGAGGCCGATGACAAGAAGATCAGCCGTCAATCGCTTGCCTTGCTTGAGGAAGGGGAGAGGCTGGCCAGTGAATGCAACGGGCAGTTACAGGCTGTTTTCCTCGGCCCGGCCATTGAGGGGATAGGCAGAGAGGCGGGGTCACGCGGCGCCGGCACGCTCCATCAATATGTCGATGAAGGGTTGCGGCAGTATGACCCCCTCTTCTATGAGCAGGTCCTCCTCGATCTCCTGAAGGAGCGGCAACCGTTTCTGCTCCTGGCCCTCTCGTCATCCCTCGGCGCGGACCTCTTGCCCCGCCTTTCCTTCAAACTCGGCGCCCCTCTCGTAACTAACTGTGCAGAGATCGAGGTACTGGAAAACGGCGAACTGCATTTTATCAAGCCGGTCCAGAAGGGCCGTCTCTTTTCCACTGTGCAGTGCAAGGGGGAAGGGATGAGAATGGTCACCTTCCTTCCTGAACGGCTCAGCAGTTGCGAAGCGTCCAGGACGAACGAGGCAGAGGCCGAGCTCAGCGAGATGAAGAGGCTTGCGGCAGATACGGTCCAACCGGTCAGGGTGACCGGGTTCCTGAAGGCCGATCACCGGACCATGGATATCACGGAGGCGGAAATCATTGTTGCCATCGGCCGTGGACTGGGATCGAAAGAGAACTTAAGGGCCAT
This sequence comes from Deltaproteobacteria bacterium, assembly GCA_021849045.1. Classification (GTDB taxonomy): domain Bacteria; phylum Desulfobacterota; class Desulfuromonadia; order Geobacterales; family DSM-12255; genus Geomobilibacter. The sequence goes on from JAJZTK010000041.1 coordinate 5,301, forward strand.
CGAGTCGTTTGCGGATCAGATCGGCGGAGCCATCGGCGGGACGCGGCCCATGGTGGACGAAGGGATACTGCCGTACGAGCGCCAGATCGGTCAGACAGGGAAGCGGGTAGCGCCCAGACTGATCTTCCTGTTCGGTATTTCCGGGGCAACCGAGTTCGTGCAGGGCATTGCTGCTGCAGGAACCAGCGTGGCCATCAACATCGATAGCCAGTCACCGATCCTCAAATCCGTTGATCTGGGCATCGTGGGAGACCTGAACGTGCTGACGCCCAGGATCGTTCAGCATATCAGCACGGTCATGAAGCGTGCCTAGAGTTCAAGAGACAAAAATGTTTCTTCCCGTGACTCGCGTCGGTGGGAACAGCGTCGAATGGAGATACAAATGATATCCGGAGTAGAAAGCGTGTTGACATCCCCTGAAAGGCTAGCTCTGTTTCTCCTTCTCGGCGTGGTTGCGCTCATGGCGGCCTGGACCGTTTGCCGGCGCTGCGCCCTCATTGGCCAGGGGCGCTCCGTTGCGCCTGTGGATGAGCCTTCGGGGGGACGGTTGAAGAGGTTCCTCCTCTATGTGCCCGGGCAATTGTCCAATCTCAGGGGCGTCTCCTTGAGCGACCCGGCCGGCATTCAGCATCTCGTGCTGTTCTGGGGCGGGATCATCCTGTCGCTCTATTACCTGATATTTTTCATTGTTGGTGACGGCTTTGGAGTCCAGAACCTGGTCCGGGAGAATTTCCCGGCCCGAATTTTCCTGGCTGTCACGGAGATCCTGGGTGTTCTGCTTCTCGTCGCCCTGGCGTGGGGAGTCTTTCGCCGGACCGTGCTCAGGCCGGGCAGGCTGGGGCCCGATTTTGAAGGAGGGCTCTTCCTGGGCATCACCCTGTCGGCGGCCGTGCTGCTCTTCTGCCTCTTCAGTCTCGAAGGTTTGCGGTTCACGTTCAAAGTGACATCGTACGCCGGACCCGTATCAGGACTGCTGGCCGGCTGGTTCATGGGGATATCGGACGGGCCGGACAGTCTGGCCAGCCTGTTTCACATCGCCTGGTGGGTGCAGGGGGTGATCCTCGCCTGCTTCATGTTCTACGTACCGTATTCCAGCCATCAGCACGCCCTGTTCGCCCCGTTCAACATCTTCGCCAGTTCTCCGCAGCCAACGGGGAGACTGTCGGTCATCGCCATGGATGACTCGTACCGTGGGCTTTCGGGGGTGAAGGACTTTACCTGGAAGCAGCTTCTGGAGTTTTATGGCTGCACCCAGTGCGGCAAGTGTCAGGATGCCTGCCCGGCCAACGCGGCCGGGAAACCCCTTTCTCCGAAAAAGGTCATTCAGGATCTGCGGATCTGGGTGGACGAGACCGGGAACCTCGTACCGTTCTGGAAAGGCGGCAACAAAGGCGGAAACGGGAACTGCGCCGATGCCGCCGGCCGGGTTTCCGACGAGGAACTTTGGTCGTGCACTACCTGCATGGCCTGTGTTCAGGCCTGCCCGGCCTTCATCTCGTCCGTTGACAAGATCGTCGATCTGCGCAGGGATCGCGTCCTTAGCCGCAGCAGGTTTTTCCCTGAACTGACCAATCTTTTCAGAGACCTGGAAAACTTTGGCGATGTCTTTGGCCGGAGCAGGTCACGGCGGGAAGACTGGGCCGTGGGGAGGAGCGTCAAGGTCCTTACGAGTGACAACCAGGCCGACACCCTTTTCTGGGTGGGATGTCAGGCCGCGTTCCACGACCGGCACCAGAAAAGTGCGACCAGTCTGGTCAAGGTGCTACGCCGGGCAGGTGTGGATCTGGCCATCATGGGAAAGGGCGAGCTCTGCTGCGGTGATCCGATGCGTCGGCTGGGCAATGAATATCAGTACCAGAATTTTGTCCGCAGGAATATCGAACAGCTGAAGAAGCTCCGTTTCAAGAGGATCGTGACCTATTGCCCCCACTGCTACAACACCCTGAAGAATGAGTATCCCCAGTTCGATGGAAAGTTCGAGGTAGTTCACTATACGGAACTGCTGGGGGATCTGATCAGTTCCGGGAAACTCTCTCCGAAAAAGTCCGAGCCGGTCAAGGTGGCCTATCACGACCCGTGCTACCTGGCGAGGGGGAACGGAGTCGTCAAGGGCCGGGAGATCCTGGCCAGTCTCCCCGGCACCACCCCTCTGGAAGTGGAGCGCTCAGGGGAGAAGACCTTCTGCTGCGGGGGAGGGGGAGGGGCCATGTGGATGCGGGATACCGGCGGCGCCAAGATCAATGAAATGCGGGTCAAGGAGCTGGCCAAAGACAATCCCGGAATCATTGCAACCTCATGTCCATACTGCGTCGTGATGCTCGAGGACGGCGCCAGGTCGCTGGGGCTTGAGAACGTTAAATGCAAGGACCTCATAGAACTCGTCAGCGAGATGGTCTAACGAATGGGGCCGGGGAGAAACAGCTTATGAAGATCGGAGTTCTGACAAAAACCGTCGGCTTTGTCAATGCGCAGACGGGAACGGATAGTGGAACCAATTACATCTGTCCGGAAGATATCATCCGGATGCTCAATCCGCTGGATGAGGTTGCCCTGGAATATGCCCTCGAGATCAAGGACCGGTCGGTCGGCGTCAAGGTTGTCGCTGTCTCCTTGGGTGACCGGTCCGCTGAAGAGGGGCTCCGGAGGGCTCTGGCAATGGGGGTCGATGAAGCCATTCATATCCGGTGCGAGGAGCTCGGTCAACTGGATGCCATGGCAACGTCGGCGCTCCTGGCCCGGGCATGTGAGCGGGAGGGTTTCGACCTGATTCTCTGTGGAGATACTTCCATCGATGACAATGACGGGCTTGAGGGTCCCTATCTGGCCGGTCGACTGGCCATTCCCCACATATCACGGGCTGTGAAGGTTTCGGTCGGCGGCAACCGGCAGTTGCTGGAGGTCGAGCGGGTCGTTGAACGAGGCGACAGGCAGCTCATGCAGTGCAGTTTGCCGGCGCTGCTGACAGTTCAGAAGGGTTCAACCGTGCCCAGGTACCCGACACTCGCCGGATTTCTCCATGCAGAGTCGAGCCATGTCCGGGTATTGAATCCGGCAGATCTTGAATTTGCCAGGAATGTTACTCTCTTCTCGCTGAATACGACCCGGATCGCAGCTCGTTCAAACCCAAAGCCAAAGAAGCAGCGTGGGGTGGCTGAACGGAGTCGACTGTCAGCAGCCGAGCGTATCGATCTGATGGTTTCTCGAGACGCAACCAAGGGAAAAGAGGGTGGAACAATCATCGATGGCCTGTCGGAAGAAATGTTTACCCGACTGGACGATATTCTTGAGGAAGCTGGTATCCTTAAACGTTAGAACTCCATGGTGACCGCGTGGTTTGGCAAAGAGGACGATTATCCACCGTGCTTTCAGTCCGCAGTATTGGCGATTCACTACATTCTCCAGTAAAAGGAGGCAATCCATGCCCATCAAAGACATCCTTGTCCATATAGACAACAGCCACCACTGTGGGGTTGTGCTCGACCTGGCGATCGATATTGCCCGGAAGCACCAGGCCCGCCTGACCGGGCTTCATGTGATCTCTCATCCCCATTACCAGCCGCAACTCGCCAGTGTGGAGACTACCGCTGCGGAACTGCAGGCGTGCTTCAGCCGGAAAACTGCTACGGAGTCGATCAATGCCAAATGGCTCTGTGTCGAAAGCGCGGTCTCCGGGGTGAGTATGGCAGAGCTGGTTAACTTTCATGCCCACTACAAGGACCTGGTGATCGTGGGGCAGGCCGATCACTCTTCCACAAACGAGAACGTGGAGTATGACCTGCCGGAACGGGTGGTGCTTGGAGCAGGCCGGCCGGTACTGATCGTTCCCTATGCCGGGACATTCCCCACCGTAGGCGAGCAGGTGATGATAGCTTGGAAAGCGGGGCGCGAATCGACACGGGCACTCCACGATGCGATGCCGTTCCTGCTGACTGCGCGTGAAGTCAGCGTGCTGTCGGTAAACCCGTCCATCGGGGCTGACAGCTTCGATAAAGAGCCCTGTGCCGAGATCTGTGACCATTTGGGCGTTTATGATATACCAGCTAAGGGAGAAGAGCTGGTTGGCATGACCATTCCGGTTGGCGATGTCCTGTTGAATCGATCCTGGGAAAAGGCGTGCGATCTCCTGGTTATGGGGGCGTATACCAATACCCCGCGCGGTTTTGCACTCGGCTCGATCGCCAAGGACATTCTCAAACATATGACACTGCCGGTGTTGATGTCGCACTAGCTGCTGCCAGTTGTTGATAGCTGCTCGTTCTCTCTCTGGTTTTTCTCCAGGGAATTCAGCATTGTCCGGTTTGGTTCTTGCTTACGTCGCATAGCGACTGAATGCTGGTAGCCGGGGCATTCATGCCCCGGTAAAATAACACCATTTCCCCGCGTCACGTACGTGACGCGGGGGATCGTTCATGCCCTAAACCGGGGGATAAATCCCCCGGCTACATTCATTCTGCCCCTACGGGGCGTTTGAATCTCCAAGCAAATACCAAACCGGACAATGCTCCTGGGAATTGATGTAATGGGCTTTTCTCGCCACAGTTACCTGTATTTCGACTGAGTTCTGATAACTATAAAAAAGTGTTTGACATGATCTCACCCTGGTGTTAATTTTACAACAAGCCGTTGGTTGGTCAGTCAATCAGAATCATGGTGAAGATAGGTTGAACAGTGGCCGGTGGAATAGGGAGTCTGTCGCATGTCAACGCTTGTGCATAGAAGCATTGATGGTCAGGAGTTGGTTGCAGAGCGGCGACAGCAGTTTGTTGCTGCGGCAACGGAGCTATTTGGCCGTAACTCCTACGACGCGACTACCATGAAGGAAATTTCCAAGCAGGCGGGGTTCAGTTCCGGTCTCATATATTCCTACGTCGAGACCAAGGAGGATATTCTTTTCCTGGTGCTCCAGAATCTGCTGGATTCGTATCATGTCGAGATTCCCCGGTCCCTGGAAAACCTATCTGACCCCATCGAGCGCTTCAGTACCGCTGTTCGTGCCTATTGCCAGGTGGTCGACGTGAATGCCGATGCCACGTTGCTGGCGTACCGTGCCGCCAAGTCTCTTTGTTCCGAGAGGAAGGGCGAGTTGATGAAGATGGAACTGGCGACCAACAGCCTTGTTGCTGACTGTGTTCAAGCCTGTGTCGATGCGGGATATTTTCGATCATTGAACGTGCACCTGATGGCGTATCAGGTGGTACTGGTGGCACATGGCTGGGCTCTCAAGCGCTGGGTTCTTGCCAAGACCGTGACACTGGATGAATATGTGAGCGAGGCCGTCGACTCATTCCTGCATGCTGCCCTGACCGAATCCGGTTGGAAACAGTGGTACGGTAACAAGGGCGAGCCTGTCGGGCGGGAAGCAGAAGCCTTTTTTTGAGACCGAATTGTGGTTGACTGGTCAACCAATATTGACGGGTCCAATAACGTCGAAGTGTCGTCATAGGTGTCTGGAAGAATCATCACATAACTCCTGGAGAGTTCTCTGACAACCCCGACTTGGGGGTAGGGAACAAAGCCGGGAAAACCAACGTTAGGACAGGAGGATACAATGGATCTGGGACTGGCAGGAAAGACAGTAATCGTTACGGGTGGAGCATCGAACATCGGTCGTGCAATCAGCCTCAACTTTGCCAAAGAGGGAGCCAATGTGGTGGTTGTCGATTGGGACCACGCCCAGGCGCAGAAGGTTACCGAGGAAATCCAGGGGATGGGACTGAAGTCCCTTGCCATCAAGACAGACGTGACCAGTATGGAGCAGGTGCAGGCCATGGTCACCGAGGTGCTGAACAAGCTGGGACAGGTGGATGTGCTGGTCAACAGTGTGGGCGGAACCCTGGACCAGTATTTCATGGAAGAGAGTAAGGACAAGTGGCTGAAGACCGTGGACATGAATCTCTGGAGTGTCATCCATTGCACCAGGGCCGTGCTTGACCACATGGTGGAACGGAAGTCGGGAGCGGTCGTGAGCGTCGGTTCCGATGCCGGGCGTACGGGAGAGTTCCGGGAGGCAGTCTACGCTGCGAGCAAGGGGGGGGTGATTGCCCTGTCGAAGTCGCTTGCCAAGGAGCTTGGTCGCCATGGGATCCGGTTCAATGTGGTCTGTCCGGGGTTGACGCCGCCGAAACCTGAGAACATCGGCGAGGGGAGCCACTGGCAGGCACAGATCAGCACGTTCACGTCGGAGGTGCTGGAGAAGGCGGCGAAAGCGTACCCTCTGCGCAAGGTGGGAACGCCCGATGATACGGCGAAGGCGGTGGTATTCCTGGCCTCTCCCTGTGCGGGCAACGTTACCGGCCAGACCTTGAGCGTCAGTGGCGGCTACACAATGGTCTGACGGACGGTTGGGTATGTCTGAACGCAGCATCGCTACACACCATTCAACGCTATGCACACGGTAAGGAGTGGATAATGAACAAGTATCATCTTACTGAGGATCAATTGGATGCCTGGAATGGTATCAAGGAATTTGCCAAGGGACGGATCTTCCCGTTGGCAAAGGATATCGACCTCACCGGCGAATTCCCGCGAGAGCTTTTCAGGGAACTGGGGGAACAGGGATACCTGGGGGCGGGCCAGCCTGAAGAGTATGGTGGCGCAGGGTGCGATGCCGTTACCTGCTGCCTGATTCTCGAGGAGATTTCCAAGGCGTGCGCCTCCGTTGGCAACTGCTTCAACGCCCATATGAGTCTGGTGGCGACTCTGCTGGCCGAGCACGGTACGAAGGAACAGAAGGATAAGTATCTGAAAGACCTGACATCCGGGCGCAAACTCGGCGCCTTTGGCCTGACCGAACCTTCCGGCGGGTCGAATGCGGGCGATCCGAAGTCGCGGGCCGTCCTTGACGGCAACCAGTACGTTCTGAACGGCTCAAAGGCATTCATCACCAACGCCTGGGTCGCCGATGTCTTCCTGGTCACCGCCAAGACCGAGAACGGGGTCTCCGCGTTCATCCTTGAGCGTGGCATGCCGGGATTCGAGGTCGGTACTCCCGAACACAAGATGGGGATGCATGGCTCGCCGACCTGTTCGCTGTTTTTCGACTCGGTGCGCATCCCCAAGGAAAACATGCTTGGCCGGGAGGGGACCGGGTTCCGGTCGTTCGCCAAGGCCCTGGACCGCGGCAGGGTAAACGTTGCCTCACTGATTGTGGGGATAGCCCAGGCCTCCCTGGAGGCTGCGATAGAGTATGCCAAGGAGCGGACCCAGTTTGGCAAGCCGATTGCGGCGTTCCAGGGGATTCAGTTTCCGATTGCCGAGATGGCTACCCAGATCGAAGCGGCCCGGTTGCTCACTCTCAACGCCGCAAAGATGTACGATGCCGGCATGCCGATCAAGATGGAATCGTCAATGGCCAAGTATTATGCGGCCGAGATAGCCCTGAAAGCCTGTGACACGGCAATAACGGTTCATGGTGGATACGGTTACTGCATGGACTACCCGGTCGAGCGCTATTACCGGGACGTCAAGTGTTATCACATCGCCGAGGGGACCAGCCAGATCCAGCGGCTCGTTATTGCCCGCGAGCTTCTGGGCCGCTTCCCCATCTGAACCTGACTGCGGCCTGATCGGATCTTTGCAGTCGATCCGGCCGTCAGCAGACTGGCATGAGATGCAAGGTTCCGGTGGTTGAGTGGTCAATCAGGCCGATGAGCAGAAGATCCGTTAAGGGAGATGTCATGTTCAAACTGGAAAAAAACGACAGATCCGTACTAGTCAACATGAACAGGGCGCCGGTCAATGCGCTCAGCGACCGGTTTGTTGCCGAGTTTCACAAGGTCCTTGACCAGATCGATCGGATGGAAGGGTTGGTGGTGGTCCACCTGCGCAGCGCACTCTCTGTTTTCAGCGCCGGCGCGGACCTGAAGGAGGTTGAAGAGCGTCTTTCGCAGCCACCGGAGAAAAGCGTTGAGTACAACCGCTCGCTGCACGTGCTTTTTGACAGGATAGAAGCCCTTCAGTGCGTAACGCTCTGCGAGATCAACGGGGCAGCATTCGGTGGCGGCCTCGAACTGGCGCTGGCCTTTGACCTGCGCATCGCCGCCGAAGGTGCAACCATCGGTCTCCCCGAAGCAAGGCTGGGGCTGATCCCCGGAGCAGGCGGCACGCAGAGGTTGACGCGCCTGTGCGGTCCCGGCATCGCCAGCCGTCTGATTCTGGGGTGTGAGCTGATCAACGGGGCCACTGCCTGCAGCCTCGGGGTGGTGCAATGGGCCGCTCCTGCAGAGGATCTGGCGGCGCGGGCCAACGAGATCCGGGAACGGATCGCCGCCCTGGCCCTGCCGGCCCTGCGCGTCAGTAAGAACTGTATCGCGGCATTTACACGGCCGGATGTTGACGGCTTCACGATGGAGATCGAGGTCCAGCGGGATCTGGTTGTATCCGAAGACGCACGGACCCGCGTCACTGCCTTCGTGGCGGAACGGACTGCCCGCGCGGCAGGCAGGATAAAATAAAGGGGTGCGGAGTGCATCTCAATCCATAAAACGAGAGGGAGATAACAGATGGAATATACCGACGTTGCCTACGAAGTGAGCGAGCAGATTGCCACCATCACCATGAACAGGGCCAAACGGATGAATGCGTTCCGCGGCCGGACCATCGAGGAGATGCTGCACGCCTTCAAGCGTGCCTGGGCCGATCCAGGTGTGGCGGTGGTCATCCTGACGGGAGCCGGGGAAAAGTCCTTCTGCGTTGGCGGCGACCAGATCGAGTACGCGGAGACCGGAAGTTACGGCACGAGCGAGAACGGCCTGTGGGAGATCGACGAACTGCACATGGCCATCCGCGACATTCCCAAGCCGGTCATTGCTGCAGTCAACGGCTACGCGATCGGCGGCGGCCACGTCTTCCACGTCCTGTGCGACGTGACGATTGCCGCAGAAAACGCCAAGTTCGGCCAAGCAGGTCCGCGGGTCGGGTCGTTCGACGCCGGGTGGGGGACAGCCCTTTTGACACGTATCGTTGGCGAGAAGAAAGCCCGGGAGATCTGGTACTTCTGTCGCCAGTACACGGCCCAGGAAGCCCTCGATATGGGTCTGGTCAACAAGGTAGTGCCCCTTGCCGACCTGATGACCGAGGCGCGTGACTGGGCCCGGCAGGCGGCAGAGATGAGTCCGACCTCGCTACGCGCCCTCAAACATGCCTTCAACGCCGACGGTGCGCATATCTATGGCCAAGCCAAGATGGCGGCTGACATCCTGCGCATCTTCGGTACCTCCGATGAGGCGATGGAAGGGAAGAAGGCGTTTGCCGAGAAGCGCAAGCCGGATTTTTCTCCGTACCGGTGAGTTGGGAAGTATCCCCAGCGGCCGTCACGGCGGCCTCCGGGGAGTGTCTGGGCGATATCGTACAAAGAGGGAGCACATCGAGATGACACTGCTTGCGAACAGTCCCGGTGGGGATGCCATAGGCCATGATAGTTGCTGCGGGACGCGGCCAGAGGATGTACCCGTCGGTTCGCGCCCCGGAAGCAAGCTGGTATCGCTCTCCGAAGCCGTGTCGCGGGCGGTCCGGCAGGGAGACCAGATCATTTTCTCGTTCTCCCATAACAGGCCCCATGCCGCCGCCTTCGAGGTGGCGAGGCAGTTCAGGGACAGCCACAGCCTGGAACTGGTCGGCACCGGACTGATCGAGTACGCGTCAGTGCTCTACGCGGCAGGGGCCGTGCGGCGGATGCAGTCGGCATTCCTGGGGAACAGTTTTCCGTCGCCGGCGCCGGCGCGGGTGCTGGGAGAGGCCATTTCCAACGAAACGGGACACGATCCCCATTGGACCAACCTGACCTTGCCGTTGCGGCTGATGGCCGGTGCCATGGGGTGGCCGTTTGTCCCGGTCCGCAGTCTGATGGGGAGCGATCTCGGCACTGGGGAAGGTCGGGCGGTTGTGGATGATCCGTTCGGCAGCGGGCCGGTCCAGGTGATTTCGGCGCTGGTCCCGGATGTTGCCTTTGTCCACGGGGTAGTTGCCGACACCCTTGGCAACACCGTCGTCTACGGACCCGATGGCGAGGACCTGTGGGGGGCATGGGCGGCCCGCAGGGTGGTCGTGACCGCGGAGAAGGTGATTTCTCCGGAAGAGTTCAGGCGCCTCGGACACCGTCCCGGCTTGCCGGGGAACCGGGTGGCATGGGTGTCGGAAGTGCCTTACGGAGCCCATCCCCAGGCCGTGTTCGTCTGGAATGACGACGGCGTGCGGCCGTATGCCGAGGATTACCCGATGCGTGCCGAACTGCGTCGGTTGTCGCGCGATCCTGCCGCCATGCGGGGCTGGGTCGAGGAGTGGGTATTCAACGGGACCCATGAAACCTATCTGGCACGGTTGGGGAACGATCGGCTGGAAGCGCTCCATGCTGCGGCTCTGGCAACCGCTCCCGAGGAGTTTACGGTTCCGGAAGGGATACCCGCCAGCGCCGAGGAATGTGCGGCAGTCCTGGCCATGCGGGAAACCGTGGCGCGGGTTGAGGCCGGAAGCCACGACATGCTGTTCGCCGGCATCGGGCTTTCCCACATCGCCGCCTGGGCGGCGGAAGACATCTGCCACCACAAGGGGCTGCATGCGATGCTGGTCGCGGAAACCGGACTATACGGCTTTCGGCCGGCCAAGGGGGACCCGTACCTGTTCAATCCCCCCAACACCCGTTCGAGCCTGTTTCATTCCGATTTCATCCACACGCTCGGAGTGCTTGGCGGACCAACGGCAGAGCGCTGTCTGACCCTCCTGGGTGCCGGCCAGATGGACCGCAAGGGGAACATCAATTCGTCGATGACCGCGAACGGAACCTTTCTCGTCGGCTCCGGCGGCGCCAATGATCTGGTAAACGGCAACAGCGACTACATGGTGGTCATGCCGGCCGGCAAGGGGCGCCTGCTTGACAGCCTGCCGTTCAGGACGAGCCCGGTTGGCCGTCTTGTTGCGGTCGCCACCGATCTCGGGCTGCTGGAACTGTCGCCGGACAGCGGCGATCTGGAGATTGCAGCGGTCATTGCCGAGCCGGACCAGGTTGACCAAACAGTCGCCGCGCTGGTGAAGGCCTGTGGCTGGCCCGTCAAAGTCCGAAAGGACCTGCGGCTCATCGCGCCGCCTACGCCGGAAGAGGTGTCATTGTTGCGCTCCTTTGATCCGGAGCGAAAACTCCTGGGGTAACAGCTTGCGCCCGGACTCCGGGCTCAGTGGGGCGAATCGTCCTCGTACGTCGTGAATACGCTGAGTAGTACTGAGAAAGGAAGGTTGCAATGAACGCCAAGAGGGTGTTTGTGGTTGGAATGGGAGCCATGGGGAGCGGAATTGTACAGGCCTGTGCGCAGGCCGGGCACCAGGTGGTTGCTGTTGACGCCAGTGAGGCGATGCGCGCAAAGGGGCTGACCTCGATTCAACAGTCTCTGGCCAAGATGAGCGAAGGGGGCAAACTCCGTGAAACGAAAGAAGCTGTCCTGGCCAGGATTGAGATCAGCGACAGCCTGTGCAGGGCTGCGGATGCTGATCTGGTGATCGAGGCCATATCAGAGGATCTGGAGATCAAACGGAACCTGTTTCGCGAACTCAGTCAGATATGTTCTCCGTCAGCCGTACTCGCGACCAACACCTCCTCCATCCCGATAACTGAAATTGCTGTAGTGGTGACCAATCCCGAGCGATTCGTCGGCATACACTTCTTCAATCCGGTCCACCGGATGAAACTGGTCGAGGTCGTGCGTGGCATACTCACCTCGGATCAGACCGTTGCCCTGGCCAGGGAGTTCGCCACCAGCCTGGACAAGGAACCGATCGTCGTCAACAAGGATACCGCCGGCTTCATTGTCAACCGGATAAACGGCATGGCCATCCTCGAAGCACTCCGTCTCCTGGAGAAGGGGGTTGCCTCGCCGGAGGACATTGACAAGGCGATGCGGCTTGGTTTGGGCCATCCCATCGGTCCCTTTGAATTCATGGACATGGTCGGCCTGGACATCGTCGCCAAGGCTCGGATGGGGATCTACGAAGAGACCAAAGATCCGAGCCATTACCCGCCGGTCACCCTGATGCGCAAGGTGAAGGCCGGCCATCTGGGACGCAAGACCGGCAAGGGCTTCTACGAGTACTGAGTTTTGCACCATTCGCTTGTTTTTTGGAGCGAGTGGCAGTCTGGATACAGGAGGATACAATGAGTCTGGAACTGGCAAGGAGAATACCGATGTCTAACTGGCAGGAAGTTTACAGATCACGCGTAACAACGGCCGATGAAGCGGTGAAGGCGGTCAGGTCCGGTAATCGCCTGTTCCTGACCGGCAACGCCTCCGTACCGCTCACTCTGCTGGATGCACTGGTGAGGCGCGCGCCGGAACTGGAAGATGTGGAGATCTGCCATGTGCTGACCTTTGGCTCGACAGCGTATGCTGCACCGGAGATGGCAGGTCATCTGCGCGTCAACTCCATGTTCATCAGCGCCAACGTCAGGCAGGCGGTGAACGAAGGACGCGGCGACTTCACCCCGGTACTGCTTTCCGAAATGCCCCTCTTGTTCAAGAACGGGATCCTGCCGCTGGATCTGGCGTTCATCCATGTCTCACCGCCCGATGCGGAGGGGTACTGCTCGCTCGGCACTGAGCCGGGTCCCACGATTACGGCTGCCGAAAGCGCCAGGATCGTCATCGCCCAGGTAAACAGGCAGATGCCGCGGACCCTAGGGAACACGCGCATGCATGTGGAGCGGCTGCATCATATCGTTGAGGTCGATGAGCCGATCTGCGAGCATGCCATGGGACAAAAGGGTAACGAGGCCGTGATTGAAAAGATCGCCGGTCATATCGCCGGTCTGATCCCGGATGGCGCCACCATGCAGCTGGGGATTGGCGCTCTCCCCGATGCGGTGCTCAAGCATCTGTACACCAAGAAGGACCTGGGAATTCATACCGAACTGTTTTCCGATGGGGTGATCGATCTGGTGGAAGCCGGCGTCATCACGAATGCGCGCAAGACCCTCCATCCGGGCAAGATCATAGCCGGGTTCCTCCTGGGGACCAAGCGGCTCTATGACTGGGTGGACAACAACCCGCTGGTTGAATTTTACCGCACCGAATACGTGAACGATCCGTTCGTGGTTGCCCAGAATGACCGGATGGTGGCGATAAACTCGGCCCTCGAAGTGGATCTGACCGGGCAGATATGCGCCGACAGCATCGGGCCGAGGATGTATTCGGCTGTGGGGGGGCAACTGGACTTTGTGTACGGCGCATCACGCTCCAAGGGAGGGGTGCCGATCATCACCCTGCCGAGCACGGCGCAGCTCCGTGACGGAACCATGGTGAGCAAGATCGTGCCGATGCTCAAGCAGGGTGCCGGCGTGGTCACAACCCGCAACCATGTGCATTACGTGGTGACGGAGTTCGGTGTGGCAGCGCTCTACGGCAAGACGGTCCGCCAGCGCGCCCAGGCCTTAATCAACATCGCTCATCCCCGGTTCCGCGACGAGATGACGGCCCAGGCCAGGGAACTGCATTACCTGTAGACCGGATATTGTCATGAGCCAGCAGCGCCCCACTGCATATGAATATCGACGGATGGTACGGTATGGCGATTGTGATGCATCCCTGAATTACTATACGCCGCGGGCCATCGATTATGCAGTCGAGGCGGTCGAAGGCTGGTTTGAAAATGTGGTGGAAGTGTCCTGGAGCGATCTTGTCAGCCTGTATGGCATGGAACTCCATTTTGTGCACGCCGGGTGTGAATTCCAGAGAACGCTGACGGCTGGGGAAACTGTTCTGGCTCACGTGGTGGTGGTCAGCGTCGAGCATTCAATTATTACGTTCAGTATCTCAGGGATGAACCAGGCGGGAGAACTTTGTTTCCGGACAACACTGATGTCCTGTTTTGTGGAACGCAGGCAGTTCAAGCAGATTCCCATTCCGCCGGAGTATGGGGAGCGCATTGAGAGGTATCGGGCCAGCTGTGGGGCAGCCGGCCTCGAGGAAGAGGCTGGTTGCCCGGTAACCGCAGACCAGAACGTGCCATTACCGCTGGCCGGGCGGTCCGGAGAGGTACCGTTCATCCTTCAGAGAAGGGTGGTGTACGGGGAATGCGGCGTATCGGGCACCATTTACCTGCCAAGGGTTTTCGATTATCTGCTGGAGGCCAACGGGGAATGGTATGGGAAGTTCCTGGGCATCTCGTGGATGGAACAAAATATCCTTAAGAGGGGACAGCCTTTCCTGCAGGTCACCTGCGACGTCCTGAGTCGCGTTGTATCGGGACAACTGATTTCACTCATGTTTACTGTCAGCAGGCTGGGCAGGTCGAGCATTTCATATGCTGTGCAGGGGTATGACGAGAAAGGTACGCATTGTATTTCAGGGCAACTGACAGCCTGCTACAGTGTTGAGCAGAATGGTGCTCTCAAGGCAACACCCTTTCCGGCCGAGCTACGTGAAAAGATAACCGCATACCAGGCGGCCTGTGATGAGTGGCTGCTTGAGAGAGGAATTCGTGCGCGGTAACTGCGGTGATCCATAGTGATATTAAAAAGCGTTTGACAGGGATAGGGGGCGATGATACGGTTTTACCGCTGGTTGGTTAGCCAACCAAACAGGCTGTGTTGCTCTTTTGTCGTTGCTGTCGGGCGCTGGATTGCATGGCGGCATAGCGTAATTTTTCGGGTTTCTGAGTAAGAGAGAGGAGAGTGCCATATGTCAACGATTGTGCATAGCAGCATTGATGACCAGGAACTGATAGCGGAGCGCCGCCAGCAGTTTGTCGCTGCTGCCACAGCTCTGTTCGGGCGCAATTCGTACGACTCCACCACCATGAAGGAAATCTCAAAGCAGGCGGGGTTCAGTTCCGGCCTTATTTACTCATATGTCCAGACCAAGGAGGATATGCTCTTCCTGGTGCTGCAAAACCTGTTGGATTCCTATCAGCGCGAGATTCCCAAGTCCCTTGAGGTCGTTGTCGATCCCATAGAGCGCTTTTGTACGGCGGTACGCGCTTACTGTCAGGTGGTCGATGCCCATTCCGATGCCACGTTGCTCGCTTACCGTGCAACTAAGGCGCTCAGCTCTGAACGGAAGGCAGAGATCAAAAGGATGGAGCTGGAAACCAACAGCCTGGTGGCTGATTGTGTGCGAACCTGTATAGAGACGGGATATTTTCGATCGATAAACGTAAGTCTGATGGCATACCAGGTGGTTATGGTGGCCCATGGTTGGGCACTTAAACGTTGGGTCCTCGGTCAGAATATGACCCTGGACGAGTATATCTCTGAAACGATCGATCTGTTCCTGCACGGGGTCATGACCGAGACCGGCTGGAAACACTGGCAACAGGGCCGGTAAGCGGCGACCTTGATCTGTTGCGGTACCACGGGGCAAGGTGTCGTAACGCACAGGTGGTTTGTGGTTGGCTGGTCAGTCAATGTGGCGGTTTCGATCATCCGGTGATGTCTGGCAGATGTTGTCCCGCATCTTTGGGTGAAATGCGTCGGGGGATAAGGAGTATCGTGTGATCTTTACGCAAATAGAACTGAGTCGCTGCGGTACCGACGGCACCGTCGCACTGATAACCCTGTCGCGGCCGGACAAGATGAACGCCCTGACCAAGGTAATGGAAGCGGAGTTACGTGCCGCGTTTGAGCACGTTGACCGCGATCCGAATGTCAGAGTCGTTGTGTTGACGGGCAAGGGACGGGCATTTTGTGCCGGGATGGACTTGGCAGAACTGGAAACCATATCCCCCGACGACGGCAGTTCCGAAGACTGGATGCGACCGTACGACATGAATCGTCGAGCGGATTACCAGTCCCGCTATTGCTATTTTCCTGCGATCCGCAAACCGGTTATCTGCGCAATTAACGGTGCTGCCGCGGGTATCGGGTTCGTTTTTCCACTGTATTGTGATATACGCTTTGCCAGCTCATCTGCCGTATTTGCTACGGCATTTTCCAAGCGTGGGCTGATTGCGGAGCACGGAATTGCCTGGATACTGCCGCGTATCGTTGGCCCTGGCAATGCAGCCGATTTGCTCTACTCTTCACGGAAGATTACGGCCGAAGAGGCCTTGGGCATGCGCCTCGTAGACCGGTTGGTCGCTCCGGAAAACCTGCTGGAGGAGGTGCTTGCCTATGCCGATGATATGGCGCGAAACGCCTCTCCCCGCTCCTTGCAGGTGATCAAGCAACAGCTCTGGGATGCCCCTTTTCAATCACTGGCAGATGCGATTACCGTTGCTAACGCCGAAATGTACAAGAGTTTTCAGAGCGAGGACTTCAAGGAGGGGGTTGCCCACTTTCTGGAAAAACGGGCTGCCCGGTTTTCGGGGAATTGAACCTGTTTTAGACAGACCAGTTATCGTGTGATGCATGCCAGTGCTTCTTGTTGGAAAAAGAAAAAATCCTTCGCCCCGACAAGGGATGAAGGATTTTTTCTTTTCCGTCCGGCTGAAAGCATATTTCGCGATGCAGCCGAGGGATTTTCGTTAGATCCGATTCATTCTCCGTGCCGCCTCCATCAGTTCACCCCTGAAGTCGGGGTGGGCAACGTTGATCAGGTTCATGGCGCGTTGCTTGGCAGTCTGTCCCCGGAGTTTGGCCACCCCGAATTCGGTCACCACGTGGTCCACATCGTTCTTACTGGTGGTGATGGAGGCCCCGGCAGCGAGGGACGGTACGATGCAGGAGACCGTGCCGTTCTTGGCAGTGGATGCCGTGCAGATGAACGCCTTGCCGCCGCGGGATCTGTTGGCGCCGCGGGCAAAGTCGGCCTGTCCGCCGGTGCCGCTCCACTGCAGGTGGCCGAAAGACTCGGAGCAGCACTGCCCCAGGAGGTCCACCTGGATGGTGGCGTTGATGGCCACCATGTTGTCGATCTGGCCGATGACGTACGGGTCGTTTACGTAGTCCACCGGGTGCATCTCGATCATCGGGTTTTCGTGCATGAATTCGAACACGCGCCTGGTTCCGAGGGCAAAGGTGCCAAGGCTCTTGCCGCGGTTGATCGTCTTGCGGGAATTGTTAACCGCGCCGGCAATCATCAGGTCGACGATGCCGTTGGAGATCAGCTCGGTGTGGATACCCAGATCCTTTTTCCTGAGCAGCGCCTTGCAGACCGCGTTCGGGACGCCCCCCCAGCCAAGTTGCAGGGTGGAGCCGTCGGGGATCATTTCCGCCAGGTAGCCGCCAATCGCCTCTTCCACCGGCGAGATTTCCGGAATTTTCAGCTCCTGGAGCGGCTCGTCACACTCGATGATATGGTCGACCTCGGAGATATGGATATGGCAGTTGCCGTGGGTGCGTGGTGCCTGGGGATTCACCTGTACTACGACCTTCTTCGCCTTCTTGACCGCTTCCATGGTGTAGCCGACCGAGAGGCTGCAGGTGAAGAAGCCGTGCTCGTCCATGGGGGAAACTACCGTGCCGGCCACGTCGACGGGCCAGTATTCCCGCAGCAGCCTGGGGACCTCGCTGAAATGGTTGGGGACGAAATCTGCCCAGCCCTTCTGGACTGCCTCCCGTGATACGTGGCTGGTGAACCAGGCGTTGACCTTGATGTGCGGCACCGAATCCTCGGTGAAATAGTCCGGCGTGATGTGATGCTGCTGGTTGACGACAACCCCTTCCAGTTCGCGCTTGCGGGCTGCCAATGCCCTTACCAGCAGGGTCGGCTCTCCGACGCCCAGGGGAAAGCAGAGATGGTCGCCGGACTTTACGACTGATGCCGCTTCCCGGGGCGAGCACAACTTCCCTTGATATTCCTTTTCGTAATTGCGAGTGGAGAGCACAACATTCATCGTATAACCTCCTTTTGATGTATTGTTTCGTTCTGTTGTTTTCATTTGGTGAAATTCCCGTTCGAGAGGTTGCCTAATGAGCGATAAAGCAATTGGAATACCAAACAATGTTTTTGTATGAAACGAATGCAGTGTGAAGAGTAATTGTGTGTAAATACGCACGAATAGGGTCTGGACTCTGTGCGGTTTTGTACGTTGACGGAAGGGCCTGGGTGTCAACATCTGTTTACGGTTGGAGGCGGGCGTGAGTCGCTGCTGATCGTAATGGCGCTTGCAAACTGTGCGACAGGGTGGTTTACAGTTGATCTCGGACTGTATACTAATGTTTACACTTTGCGTGTTTCAGGTAATGCAAAAGTCTAACAGGTGATATCTTTATTTAAGTGGTATTGCGGTACCTTAATGCTGTTTATAACAACATTTCCTTATTCTACGTAAAATCTGTTTTATTTGTGGCTTGAGAAAGGGGAGGGGCTGATTCGGTGTGGTGATCACCGGCGGCGGGGGTCACTCCTGATTCATATCTTCGCCGCTATGCTTGTTCAGCTTCTTGTAGAGCCCCTGCCTGGAGATCCCCAGCAGGTGCGCGGCCTGGAGCTTATTGCCGGCGCATGCTTCGATGGCCTTCCGGAGGAGCACCTTTTCGAAGTCATCCATGATCTGACTGATATCCTTCCTGCCAAGACTGGCGCGGATAAATTCCTCGGTTCCCTGGGCAGAGTCAACGGCTGCATGTTCACCTGCAGGGGGGACCAGCCGGGCAAGCTGGTCGGGTAGGTGCGATCTCATGATCAGCGGTCCGGTGACCACGTTGAAGGCGCTTTCGATGACGTTGTGCAGTTCGCGGATGTTCCCCGGCCAGTCGTAGCGCTTGAAGATCTCCCAGGCCTCGGCAGCGAGCCCCTGCACGTCGAGGCCGAATTCGGCGTTGAACTGGTCGATGAAGTTTTTCGTCAGGGCGTTGACGTCCTCCATCCGCTCCCGCAGCGGAGGAATGGTGATGGTGACCACATTAAGGCGGTAGTAGAGGTCTTCGCGGAATTTCCCGTCCCTGACCAGCTGCTCCAGGTTGCTGTTGGTGGCCGCCACAACCCTGACGTCCACCATTTTCGGAGAGCTGCCCCCCAGAAGCGTCAGCTCCTTCTCTTGCAGCACGCGCAGCATCTTGGCCTGCATGTATAACGGCATGTCGCCGATCTCGTCGAGGAAGATCGTCCCGGTGTGGGCCTGCTCGAACTTGCCGATCTGCCCCCCTTTTTTTGCCCCGGTGAAGGCCCCCTCGGTGTAGCCAAAAAGCTCCGATTCCAGCAGATGCTCCGGGATGGCTGCACAGTTGACCTTGACAAACGGCGCATAGCGCCGGCTGCTGGCGGCGTGGATGGCATGGGCGCAGAGCTCCTTGCCGGTCCCGCTCTCTCCCCGCAGGAGCACGTTGGAGTTCTTCCGGGACACCCGCAGGATCATCTCCTTCAACTCGGTCATCTTTCTGCTCTGGCCGATGATGCTGTTGATGTCGTACTTGAACAGTATTTCCTTGCCGGTCAGATTGCGATGCTGGCTCCTCGTTTCATCCGCGGACTGCAACTGCCTGGCGATAAGGGGGATCTCCCGGATATCCTTGAAGATGATCTTCCCCATGGAGCCGATGACCTTGCCGTCCTTAATGAGCGGGAAGCGGTTGGCGTATACCTGTTTGCCGTTGAAGTAGTGGACGATGCCGATCTCGGGTTTGCCGGTCTCCATGAGGGACGGCATGTGGGAGGGCTGTGAATTCAGATAGGCCTGGTCGACATGTTTGCCGATCATTGCCTGGGGGGTGGTGTCCAGTATCCTGGCAAAGGACTGGTTGACCATCACAACAATGCCGTTACGGTCGACAATGATGATGCCGTCATTATCGAAGTTCATGAACGCGCTGGTGGAGCGGAGGATTTCGCTCAATTCGTCCGCAGGGAGGTTGTCATCTTCGGGGAGCAGCCTGGTGAGCGACAGTACGCCGCCGCCGATCCAGTCATCTTCCTCGATTGGTACGTAGTCGCACGCAATTTTTTGTGTGCCGGCCACGACAACCTGGTTGCTGAAGCTGATGCCGCCTTTCATCAGGTTGGCCAGGTTGCCGAGGTCGAAAAGTTCGCCGATCTTCCGGCCCAGGAGCCCTGCCGGCGGAGTTCCCACCAGTCGGCCGGCCGTTTCGTCCAGGGAAACGATGTCGAGTTCAGTGCCCAGCCGGATAATGCCTGCGCCGCTTGTCTCCACCCTGGTCACCATCCGGCCTATCCGGTTACTGCGCGTATCGAGGCGTCGATGCCATCCATCAGGAAGGTGAGTTCTTCCAGGGAGATGGACAGGGGGGGGAAGACGACAATGATGTTGCCCAGCGGCCGGAGAAAGAGGCCGTGCTTCTGTGCCTCCAGGCAGACCCTGACGCCGATCCGCTCCTCCCAGTCGTACGGCTCCCTGGTTTCGCGACTGCGCACCAGTTCGATCCCGCCGACCATGCCGCGCATCCTGACATTGCCCACGTGGTCCAGTTCCAGCAGCGCTTCGAGTCTCTGCCGCAGGTAGTCTATCTTGGCCGGGAGCTTCTCCAGGAGTCGGTCGCTGGCAAACAGATCGAGGCTGGCCAGGGCCGTGGCGCAGGCAATGGGGTTGCCGGTGAAGGTGTGGCCGTGGAAGAAGGTCTTCAGTTCCCGGTACTCACCCAGAAAGGCATTGTACACCTTTTCGGTCGTCATGGTGGCAGCCAGGGGGAGGTAGCCGGCCGTAATCCCCTTGGACAGGGCCATGATGTCGGGCGTGACCCCTTCCTGCTGGCAGGCGAACATGGTGCCGGTCCGACCGAAGCCGACCGCCACCTCGTCGGCGATCATCAGGATGTCGTAGCGGTCGCACAGCTCCCGCACTTTTTTCACGAACCCTGCCGGCTGGACGATCATGCCGCCGGCACCCTGAACCAACGGCTCGATGACCAGGCCGGCGGTCTCATGGGCATGGGCTGCCATGAGCCGTTCCAGTTCCTGCAGGCACTGGCGGTCGCAATGGTCGGCATTCCGCTCGGCACAGAGCTCGCAGCGGTAGCAGTAGGGGGAGGGGGCCTGGATGGTGGGGAAGAGGAGCGGTCGAAACACTTCGTGATAGATGTCGATGCCGCCGACGCTCATGCAGCCGACCGTGTCGCCGTGGTAAGCGTTCCTGAAGGAGATGTACCGTTGCTTCTCCGGCCGTCCCAGGTGCTGCCAGTACTGGAACGCCATCTTGACCCCGATCTCCACCGCCGTGGAGCCGTTGTCCGAATAGAAGACCCTCGCCAGCCCTTCCGGCACGATATCCACCAGCCGTTTGGCCAGGAGCGCTGCCTTGTCGTTGGTGAGTCCCAGGAGGGTGGAGTGCTCCAACCGGTCCACCTGCTCCTTGATCGCCTCATTGATCTCGCGCCGGCAGTGGCCGTGGACGTTGGTCCAGATGGCTGCCACCCCGTCCAGGTAACGGTTGCCGTCCGTATCGACGATCCAGGAGCCTTCGCCCCGTTCGATGACGATCGGGGCGGTCTGTTCCCATTCCTTCATCTGGGTGAACGGGTGCCAGAGGTAGCGGCGGTCGTATTCCTGCAGCGTGCGCGTGGTGTCAGACAAGGCCGATCTCCCGTAACAGTATTGGTGTGGTTGGCAGGGCGTCCAGCAGCTCGGCCAACTGGCTGACGATCGTCCGCTGATCATCCGTATCAATTTTTGGCAGCAGGCCGAGAAGCGGCGCGCCACAGAGGGAATCGATCTGATGGGGCGCTGTCGACTCCGCCAGGTCCGGGGCTTCAGGGTAGCCGTTGACCATGACCCCGGCGACCGTGAGGCCCAGTTGACGGGCGGCGAAACAGGTAAGAACGGTGTGGTTCACGGTGCCAAGGTTTGGCCTTGCCACCACCAGGAGCGGCAGGGAAAGGCGGTTTGCCAGGTCGGCCACCATCAGGCCGCCGGAAATGGGGGCCATCAGCCCGCCGGCCCCCTCGACGATGACGAAGTCGTGGCGTACAGCCAGGCGTGTGAAAGCGTCGGCAATGACGTTGAAGTCGATCCGCACCCCTTCCCGTTCCGCCGCTATTGCAGGGGAGATGGGGGCGCGCAACAGGTAGGGGGCGTTGTCGCTCTCCACTCTATCGAGTCCGGCGGCCCAGGCGAGCAGCTCGGCATCGTCGGAGCAGAGGCGGCCATGCTTTTCGGAACAGCCGCTGGTCACCGGTTTCATGATGCCGACGTTCACCCCCCGCAGGCGCAGAAGCCTGGTCAGGGCCGCGGCTACGATGGTCTTTCCTACGCCGGTGTCGGTGCCGGTAATGAAGATTCCTTTGGCCATGTCAGTGGCTGCACCGCTCGATTGCGAGGCCGAGATCCTTCAGCATCTGCCAGTCGGCCTCGGGCGGCCGCCCCGTGGTGGTGAGGTAGTTGCCGATCATGGTGCCGCTGGCGCCGGCCAGGAAGATCCACGACTGTAGGTCCCGCAGGTTGTGCTCGCGGCCGCCGCAGACCGTGATCATCTTGCCCGGCAGGATCAGCCGGTACAGGGCGATGGTGATCAGGCAGGCCATTGGGGTAATGTTGCTGGTGCCGGCAAGGCGCGTTCCCTCGATGGGGTTCAGGAAATTCAGCGGGATCGATTCTGCATCCAGTTCCTTCAGTGTGAAGGCCATTTCGATCCGTTGTTCGGCAGTCTCGCCGAGGCCGAAGATGCCGCCGCAGCAGACGGCCATGCCGGCCTTTTTGGCCACCCGCACGGTCTCCACGTCCTGGTCGTACTCGTGGGTGGAGCAGATCTGCGGGAAGAAGCTCCGGGCCGTCTCCAGATTGTGGTGGTAGGTGCCGGCCCCGGCTTCTTTCAATGCTTGGGCGGTTTCCAGGTCGATGATCCCAAGGGAGCAGGAGGGGGTGATGCCGGTTTCGCTCCGGATCCGTCTGAGCGCCCGGCAGATCCGCTCAAGTTCCTCACCCTTGCTGATGCTGGTGCCGCTGGTGATGATGCCGTAGCAGGAGGAACCCTCCTCCTCGGCGGCCTTGGCGCAGGCGACGATCTTTTCCTCGTCCACCAGCGGATAGACCGGCGCAGCAGTCTTGTGGTGGGCAGACTGGGCGCAGAAGGCGCAGTTTTCCGGGCAGCGGCCCGATTTGGCGTTGATGATGGAGCAGAGGTGGACACTGTTCCCCACAAAATGCTCCTTTACCCGGCTGGCGGCCAGGAACAGGCTGTAGGCGTCCAGTCCACTGGCGCTGCTCAGGGTAACGGCCTCGGCTTCGCTGATGCTGCCGCCGCCAATGATCCTGTCGGCTATCTCGGTCTGTTGTTCGGTCATAGGTCTCTGTTCTCCTGAGTTTTCTTTATCATAGCGGGTAATAAGTTGTCAACCGATGTTGTGTTTATGGTTAACGAGTGATCCGCTTTCATAGAGTCTTGTTGTTGGTGAACAAGCCGATTATCTTGACAGTATTTTCAGGTGCATGATATACAATCAAGCTTTATCTGCCCCACAAGGCTCTGTAGGGAGCCGGGCGGTGACCATTCAGTCGAGGAGAGAGAGATGCAGGTAAACGTCGAAGAACTCAGCAGTATCAAGAAGCGGCTTAATTTTGAAATTCCGGCAGAACGCGTGTCTGCGGAGATCGAGAAGGTTTTTGAGAACATCAGAAAGCGTACGGCCATCAAGGGGTTCCGGAAAGGCAAGGCACCGAAGGATCTGGTGGAGAAGAACTTTCGTGAGCAAATGGAAGGGGATGTGGTCAAGAACCTCTTCAATGATGCCTATTTCAAGTACCTGCAGGAGAACAAGATCTATCCTGTTGCCTACCCGGATGTTGATACAGATCAGATTATAGCTGGCCAGCCGTTCAAGTTTTCCGCCACCATCGAAACCTATCCCGAAGTCAAGGTGGAGCAGTTCGAAGGACTGGAGATCACCCGGGAGCGCCTGGCCGTCACCGATGAGATGGTTGACAAGCGCATTGCCGAGGTCCAGGAGAACATGGCGCAGCTGAAACCGCTGGACGCGGAGCGGCCGGCAGAGCTGAAAGACTTCGCGACCATCGATTTCGTGGGCTATCTGGATGGCACTCCCTTCGAAAACGGTGCTGCCGAAAACCACGAGTTGCAGCTCGGTTCCGGCAACTTCATTCCCGGGTTCGAGGACCAGGTTGTCGGGATGGCCGTGAACGAGGAGAAGGAGATTGCCGTTACCTTCCCCGAGGAGTACCACAGCAAGGATCTGGCAGGGAAAGAGGTGACCTTCAAGGTGACCCTGAAGGATATTAAGGTCAAAGAGGTGCCGGCCCTGGATGACGAGTTCGCCAAGGAGGTCGGCGAGTTCGAGACCATGACCCAGCTCAGGGACAAGGTCTACGAGGTGTTCCTCAAGCAGGAGCAGGACAGGATCGAGGCCGATGTCCGCGACCGGCTGATCAAGGCGTTGATCGAGAAGAACGATTTCGAGATCCCCCAGTCGTTTGTAGACAAGCAGCTGGACAACAT
>JAJZTK010000203.1 GCA_021849045.1 Deltaproteobacteria bacterium
GCAACATGAATGGCCGCTCCTTTGCCAGCATCACCGGCAACGGCGCCGATGAGTGCTCCGGCGGCGGCCCCGCCAGCAGCCCCCCTCAACACCCCCCCCTTCTTTTCCGGTGGTGGAGCGGTGGCTGTCGGTGCCTGCATCGGGTCGAACCCGGTCTGCTCCTTGGCCCACTCGTAGCAGCTGAACTTATCCTGTTCCAGCTGCTGCTTTTTCTGCCCCTTGGCCGGATAGAAGATCGGATCCTGCGCAGCCAATGCCGATCCGACCGTAACCGCAGACAAAACCAGACATGCGACTGCTCCAATGGCCATCTGAATTCGTGCGCTTCTGTAAAATTTGCCTGTCATTGTCTCAAACTCCTTTCACTCAACGGATTCACGCCTCTATTCACACGCAGGTCGTTGTTGTCATGGCGATAGCCCTGCTATTACCGAAAATGAATTCCCAGATTCATGCCAGAAGTCCGGTGAATGATCTATTGGCGTAACGTACTGTAAGGACGAGGTAAAAAACGGATGACACTTGGGACGACGGTGGTGGTTGGGACGATATGTCGTCCTTCGGATGAAATGTCGCCTTGAATGTTTTTAATCTGGTGATAGGCTGTGATCGTGATGTGTCTCCTTGGTGTTACTTGAAGCTCATTTATTGCGTTTCAGGCACAATTCCGCATTCCGACTACATTTCAGGGAGGAAATGTTGGTATGGCAATGTCAAGGCAGTACAAGGGGGCTTCGAGCAAAAGGACCAGGGAGAACGTGAGCGCCGTTGCCATATTTGGGTGCACTGGCGAAATTCCGTCTGAACGCCGGCGGTTCGACAAACTGCTGCTCTCCCTTTCAACCAGGCTAAAGAACGCCTCCCCGAAGGAACTGGACGAGGAAATTGATGCCGGACTCAGGGATGTCATTACCTATTTCGGGGGCGACCGGATTACCCTGTGGGAATTTGTCGAAGGTGGGAAACTGGCCGTTATGACCCAGTTCTTTGCGGAGAATGGCGCAGAACCACCTGTCAGGAGCTTTCTTAAGGAGGAAATACCCTATATTTTGAGCCGGATTCAGCAGAATAAAATCTTCCACATGTCTCGAGTTGCCGACCTCCCTACGTCTGCTTCCCTGGACCGGGAGACGCTCCAACGTTCCGGCGTCAAATCAATGCTCTCAATCCCTATTTTCATGGCTGGTACTCCGCGGGGATGCCTTTCCCTGGCGACTGTCTGGTCGGAACGGGAGTGGTTAGCCGAGACCATCATGCAGCTCACGCGCATCGCTTCGGTACTGGGGAATGTCCTGGAGCGCAGGGTATCTTTAAAACTGCTCGAAGAACGGATCCATTTCGAGACTCTGATAGCCGATCTTTCCGCCCGATTCATCAATATCCCTTCCGAAGAAGTAGACACGGCGATATCTGCCGCTCTTGACCGTGTACGCACCTTTTACCAGGCCGATTACTGTGCACTGTTCGTCGCAGATGTCGCGACGAGCGAGACTCGTCTTCCCTACATCAGCTACGCCCCGAACGTAATTCATTTACCTGAGGATCTTATTCCAAGACAAGCCTTCCCCTGGGCATACGATTTAGTCTTCGTGCAAGGGAAACCGCACATTCGCGAACGCAACGATGATCTCCCTCCGGAGGCAGAGATTGACCGAAAGTCCAACAAGGCGATCGGGGTTGAAGCCGCCATCAACATTCCCGTGGATTACGGATCCCCGATAGCGTACTGCCTAACCGTGGCCACTGTTCGGCAGCGTTCGTGGCCCGCGGAGTATATTCCGAGAGTGCGTCTGCTCGGGGAAATCATTGTTGAAGCCCTGAAACGCAAGCGGCTGGACCTCGAATTGAAACGCTCCTACGAGGAAATTGTGACCCTGAAGAACCGGCTTCAACTCGAAGCGGATTATCTCCGGTCGGAAATCAGGGTCGGCAGGGAGCACGAGTCGATCGTCGGACAGAGTGAGGCGGTCGCAAATGTCCTGACCCAGATGGAACAGGTGGCCCCGACCAGTTCCACCGTGCTCATCTGTGGTGAAACCGGCACCGGCAAGGAGCTTGTGGCCCAGGCCGTCCACGACCTCAGTTCCCGCAGGGACCGGCTCATGGTGAAGGTCAACTGTGCGTCGCTTCCGGCGGCTCTGGTGGAGAGCGAGCTGTTCGGCCGGGAGAAGGGGGCCTACACCGGGGCGCTGTCACGGCAGGCGGGGCGGTTCGAGCTGGCCGACGGCTCGACGATCTTCCTCGACGAGATAGGGGAGTTGTCGATCGAGTTGCAGGCGAAACTGCTGAGGGTGCTGCAGGAAGGATGTTTCGAGCGGCTGGGGAGCCCAAAGACCATGAAGGTCAATGTCCGGGTGATAGCCGCCACCAACCGGAACCTTGCCGAAGAGGTGAAAAAAGGAACATTCAGGGAAGACCTCTTCTATCGCCTCAACGTCTTCCCCATTGTCGTCCCTCCGCTGCGGGACCGGATCGAGGATATTCCCCTTCTGGTCTGGAGGTTCGTCAACGAATTTTCCGAGAAAATGGGCAAGAAGATCAACAAGGTCGTCAAGCGTGACATGGAGGCCCTGCAGCGCTATGCCTGGCCGGGCAACATACGGGAACTGCGGAATGTTATCGAGTATGCCGTCATCGTAAGCACCGACGACACCCTGAAAATCCGGCTGCCTGAGAATGGCCACTCGGAACCCGCGAAGATCATGACCATTGAAGAGGCTGAATCCAGTCACATCAAGGGCGTGCTTAAACTGACCAACTGGCGCATAAAGGGTGAAGGAGGGGCGGCTCAGCTCCTGGGAATGAATCCTTCAACTCTGTACTCACGAATGGTCAAACTCGGCATCACTGCTCGGTAGTCAGGGGCGACATTTCGTCTTAAGGACGAAATGTCGCCCGCCCCCCTCTTTCATCCCCCTTCTTTTTTTACTTCCGTAGTCTGCTACCCACTGTAATTAAACGGTTTTTTCGACTCTTCGTCTATCGCGAAACCTTGGCACAAATCTCGGATTGTGGTGTAGGCATGAGACTGTCATTGGTCAAAATTGCTCCCACTCCGGAGAGGCGAAATGAAGTCCTGGATATTCTCCTTTCAGTGAAGGGGCCTACCCAGGCGGAGCAGGGCTGTCTTGCCTGCTGGATTCTCGAGGAATTCGGGGAAGATCCGGCAATAGTCTATGTGGAGCAGTGGCGAAGCCTTGCGGAAATGCATCGTCACATGCGCACGCCTCTGTATGCACGGATTCTGCAGGCCATGGAGCTTTCGGACACGGAACCGCAGGTCTGCTTTTTCGAGATTGTCGAGTCCAGTGGCCTGGAGTTGGTGGAGCAGGTACTAAAACAGAGTGGAAAGAAAGCTGAGCCACGGAGAGAGACGTAGGGGACAGAGTCAAACAAGGAGGATTCATCATGGAACGTATCAAGTCATTGGTAGCGGGCGCGGTGTGTGTTGCTCTGGCAGGGCTGCTCGGGGGGTGCGGTGCCAGTTATCAGGCGCGGAGCGTTGACCTGAAATCAACGCTGGTAAACCCGTCCCTGCTTAAAGAGGGGACCGATGACCAAGCCCTGTACCGGTATCGCAATCCGAAGGTCAATATCGCAGGATACACAAAGGTGATGATCGAGCCGGTCACTGTTGCAAAAGACGGTGAGCTGGACGCGGATGAACAGGAAAATTACCGGAAGCTCGCCAACAACGCCTTCGTCTATTTGAACGAAGAGCTTAAGAAGGATTACCAGATCGTGATGTCGCCAGAGGCAAATACCATGCAGCTCAAGTTTGCCATAGTCGATGCCGACACGTCCAAGCCGGTCCGTAACCTTTTCTCCTCGGTCATGCCCATCGGTATGGGTATATCCCTTATCAAGTACGGGGCAACCGGCAAGCAGTCGGGAGTAGGGGAGATTACCGGCGAGATGAAATTTACCGATGCGCTTACCGGTGAACTGCTGGCCGCGGCCGTCGACCGCCGCGTCGGGGGGAAGGCTGCCCAAGGGATTGTCGATACCTGGTACAACGCCGATGAGGCACTGAAATTCTGGGCCAAGCAGGTCCGCTACGCACTCTGCACGGAGCGCAAGGGAACGAACTGCGAAAAACCGTAATCGGGTCCAAAGTGGGTTTCCCTTGGTTTGGCACCAGGGGAAACCTGTTCGGGCACATGACACGGGGGGCTGTATGGATCAGGAGACCCACGGCGAAACGAAATCCGCGACAGTCGGTCTGAGTTTCAGCCGTCCGGCGCCGGATACGCTGCTCGTGACCATTACGGGATCCTGGCAGGTGGGCGGCAAGCTTCCGTTAGCCGAAGAGGTTCAGCAGCACCTTGCATCCCAGCCGCCGATCACACGGGCCGGGTTCGATACGACGGAACTCGGCCCGTGGGACAGCGGCCTGCTGGTGTTCCTGATGAGGCTTTCGGACATCTGCCGCAAGGCAGGGGCAGATGTCGACTTGGCCGGCCTCCCTCCGGGGATACGGAAGCTCATGGATCTGGCATCCCCCGAAAACCAGCGCTCCGGGGTGACGCGGGGAGGGGGGCGTCCGGCGTTCCTGGTGCGGGTTGCCGATGCCGCCCTCCATCAGGTCAAGGGAGTGAAAGAGGTGCTCGCCTTCATCGGCGAGGTGACGCTGGTTTTCCTCAAGATGCTGCGGGGCAGGGCCGTGTTCCGGCGCCTGGATCTGATTACGACCATCCAGGAAACCGGGGCCCAGGCCCTGCCCATCGTCTCCCTCATCAGTCTGCTGGTGGGGATGATTCTGGCCTTTGTGGCGGCGATCCAACTGAAGTTGTTCGGGGCGCAGATCTACGTGGCCGATGTGGTGGGGATCGGCATGGTGCGGGTCATGGGAGCCATCATGACCGGCATCATCATGTCGGGCCGGACCGGCGCGGCCTTTGCCGCCCAGCTCGGCACCATGCAGGTGAACGAGGAGATCGACGCCCTGGAGACCCTGGGCTTTTCGCCGGTAGAATTCCTGGTTCTCCCCCGGATGCTGGCCCTCATGCTGATGATGCCGCTCCTCTGCGTCTATTCCGACCTGATGGGGGTATTGGGTGGGATGATCGTGGGGGTAGGGATGCTTGACCTCGGCGTGGTTGAGTACGTGAACCAGTCGCGCTCCTCCCTGAACCTGACCCATTTCCTGATCGGGCTGTTCCACAGTTTCGTGTTCGGCATCCTCGTGGCGGTGGCCGGCTGCCTGCGCGGCATCCAGTGCGAGCGGAGCGCCTCGGCGGTGGGGTATGCGGCAACCTCCGCAGTGGTCACCGGCATTGTCTGTATCGTCGTTGCCACGGCGGTCATCACCCTTTCCTGTCAGGTGCTGGGGATATGAGCGGGGCGGAGGATTCGAAAATCAGCGGCAGGGATCCGGTCATCGACGTCCGCGGACTGGAGATGTCCTACGGCAGCTTCGTGCTGATGCGCGACCTCAATTTCACCATCAACCGGGGCGACATCTTCATCATCATGGGGGGAAGCGGCTGCGGCAAGAGTACGCTCCTCAAGCATCTGGTTGGTCTGAAGCGCCCCGCCAAGGGGCAAATTCTCTACGATGGCGTCAGTTACTGGGAGGCCGAAAGCGAGGAGCAGGAGCGGCTCAAGCGGCGCTTCGGGATCCTCTTTCAGAGCGGCGCCCTCTGGAGTTCCATGACCCTGGCGGAGAACGTCGCCATGCCCCTGGAGCAGTACACCAGCCTCACGCCGGCGCAGATCCGGGAGCTGGTGTCGTTCAAGCTGGCACTGGTGGGTCTTGGCGGATTCGAGGAGTTCTATCCCTCGGAGATCAGCGGCGGCATGAAGAAACGGGCAGGGCTTGCCCGGGCCATGGCCCTGGACCCGGATCTCCTCTTCTTCGACGAGCCATCGGCCGGCCTGGACCCCATCAGCGCCCGGCTGCTGGATGACCTGATCATCGAATTGAGCGAGAAGA
>JAJZTK010000204.1 GCA_021849045.1 Deltaproteobacteria bacterium
TTCCGATCTGCGCAGGGACGGGTCCACGAGCCGCACCGCTGCCTGGACCACCCGGTTGAGGTCGAACTGCTCCATGGCTGCCACCGCATCGGGGCGGGTAAAATCCTTCAGATCCTCGACGATCCGCTTAATCCGCTGGGAGGCTTGCACCATCTCCTCCAGCATCTGGGGCACCTCTTCCCGCATCCGGCCATAGCTGACCCCGCCGAGGAGGAAGTCCCCCTCCTGCCGGTACCGCTCCTCCAGGGATGTCAGGGCGTCGGCATACACATCACGCAGGATGGGGAGGTTGAGGAGCATCAGGCCGTTGGGGTTGTTGATCTCGTGGGCCACCCCGGAGACCAGGATACCGAGAGAGGCCATCTTGTCGGCCTGGATCAGCTTGTCCTGGTGGCGGCGCAGCTCCTCCAGGGCAACTTTTCGTTCCGCCACCTCTTTCGCCAGCTCCTCGGTGCGGCTGGCGACCCGGCGCTGCAGGGTGCGGGACCAGACCACGCTCGCCATGAGCCCCAGGACCAGGGGGATGAGCACCATGGCGCCGTACTTCAGCACCCGTTCCCGGGCAAAGCGGGGTGGCTCGTGCACGCCGAGCCACTTGTCGTAGATGGCCTGGTACTGGCCGGTCTGCATGACGATGGCCAGCCCCTCGCTGAACCGGGCCAGCAGCTCTGCATCCCCCTTTTTCACCGCAAAACAGTACTTCTGGGAGGAGACGCTCTTGGCCACCTGTACCAGGTTGCCCAGCTTCAGTTCGCGGATCAGGTACATCCCCGGCAGGCTGGCAACCACGCAGTAGTCGTACTTTCCCGAGGCGAGCAGGCGGAGGGCATCGGCCGGGGTGCCGGTGAGGATCAGGTCGTTGCCGAAACCGAGGCGCATCAAGAGGTCGTGCATGATGCCGTCGCGGAAGACGATCACCTTCTTCCCCCGCAGCTCCTCCAGGGAGTTCACCGCCGGCGTCCCCCTGCGGGCAAAGACCGCATGGTGGACGATGGTGTGGGGGGGGCTGAAGTCGAGCTTCCTGGCCCGTTCCTCCGACCAGGAGATCCCCTGGAGGATGTTGATGCTGCCGTCGTTCAAACCGCTGCGCATCTCCGACCAGCTGCCGAAGCGGAACTCCACCTTCATCCCCATGACATCGGCAATCGCCCGGGTCAGGTCCACGTTGTAGCCCGCTGCCCGGCCGTCCTTGTCGACAAACTCATAGGGGGGATAATCCCGGTCACCGCCGACAACGATGGTCTGCGGGTCGACTGTCGGCTCGTCGACACCCTCGGCACGGACCTGCAGCGGCAAGAGACAGAACGCCACCAGGAGGAGCGCTGCCAGATGAAGATATGGGGATGGTCGGAGAAATAACTTCATGAAATCAGTTGTAATATATTTTGTATGGAGAAGCAATCACGGCAGATTGAGCGTGAGTGAACCGATACATCTGACCAGGTTACCGGATCAGTGTGCGGCTGCCGATGGCAATTGCAATTGCAATGGCTGCAATTGATGATATATTTTTAACAATATCCCATTACGGCCCGGAGCAGTCATGAACTCCAGCCTGAAGCGCAAGTTC
Source organism: Deltaproteobacteria bacterium (assembly GCA_021849045.1). Taxonomy (GTDB): domain Bacteria; phylum Desulfobacterota; class Desulfuromonadia; order Geobacterales; family DSM-12255; genus Geomobilibacter. The sequence continues at coordinate 1,571 of JAJZTK010000204.1, forward strand.
ATCCTTGGCATTGGTGGCACCATAGCCATCACCCTCGGCATTATCTTCTATCTGATGTACAGCCAGGCGGAAAAGGCCCTGTACGCCCATTTGGAAGACCAGAGCCGGGCACTGTTGCAGCAGGTGGTCATCACCAGGGCCTGGATCTCGGAGCACGAAGGGATCTATCTCCGTCGAGCGCCGGGGGTGGAGACGAACCCCTTCCTGCCCGGGACCGCCATCAGGGATGAGCAGGGGCGGGAATACATCTTCCACAACCCGTCCCTGGCAGTGCGCAGGCTCTCCGATTTCGCCAACCGCCAGGGACTGTACCGCTTCCACATGACCAGCCTCAAACCGCTCAATCCGGCCAACACTCCAACCCCGTTTGAAGCAACGGCGCTGAAGGAGTTCGAGCGGCGCGGCTTCGCCGCCAACCGCGACGGCGTGGCGTCGGTGCTGGAAACCGAAGGTCGACGGGGCTATCTGAGGATCATCCCGCTGAAGGTCGAACGGTCCTGCCTTCCCTGTCACGAAAAACAGGGATACCGGGAGGGGGGGATTCGCGGTGGGATAAGCGTCACGCTCCCCATGACCGGCGTGGATCACCAGATCGTTGTGGCGCGCACACTCTTCGCCCTGGCCTGGGTCTGCATCCTGCTGATCGTGACGGGCACACTCTATTTCCTGCTGCGACGCCTCGTCCTGTCGCCACTGCGCCACCTTGAAGGGGTTGCCGCCAGCCTCGGCGCCGGCAACTACGGCTGTCGCGCCGTCGTGACCACGGGCGACGAACTGGAACGGCTTGCCGGTGCCTTCAATACCATGACCGACAAGATAATCGGCAGCTATCAGTCGGCCGTCAAGGTCCTGGCTGCTGCCGTAGAGGCCCGTGACACCTACACCCGTGGGCACATCGACCGGGTCGCCCGTTATGCCGTGGCGCTGGCCCATGAGCTGAGGCTCGACCCGGACCTGATCCCGCGCCTGGAGATTGCCGCAATCCTGCACGATATCGGCAAGATCGGCGTGCCCGACGGCATCCTGCGGAAGGACGGCCCCCTGACCCAGGCAGAAGTCGCCACCATGCAGGGACACGCCCTCAAGGGGATCGAAATAGTGGCGGAATCCGAGTTCTTCGCCCCGGTCGTTCCGGCAATCCTCCATCATCACGAGCATTTCGACGGCTCCGGGTACCCCCACGGCCTGCGTGGCCCGGAAATACCTCTTCTGGCACGCATTATTGCGGTCGCCGACGCCTTTGACGCCATGGCGTTCGACCGCCCGTATCGCAAGGCCCTTCCCCTGACTGATGTGCTGGCCGAACTCGAGCGACAGGCGGGGAAACAGTTCGATCCCGACGTGACTGCCGCCCTGGTGGCCCTCTACAAGACCGGCCGACTGCCTGGTCACGAATAGCCGGCAAACCCACAATCTACGGCCCCCAACACGAAACCGTGCGGTTCCTTGACCACTGTGGCATTATCGCAACACTTAGCCGTGTTTTATCCACCACACCTCCCCCGTCCCCTTGCCGGCAACCGAACCTTTACCAGCCCCAACGCACCGGAATATCTAGCTCATCCGCCGTGCCACCGAACCGGCAATGTTGGTCCGCTCCTTGCTAGAAGATAGTAAGCATACTGATATTCAGGGGGGGGCGGATCATGTACCAGCAACAGACCATCAGAAACCAGGTCACCTTCAGCGGCATTGGCCTCCACTCCGGCGCGCCGGTGGCCATGACCCTCCGTCCGGCAGCGGCCGGGACCGGTATCGTCTTCCACCGGACCGACCTCGCCCCCTCCGTCTCCATCGAGGCCAGGGCCGCCAATGTGGTCAACACCCGGCTCTCCACCACCATCGGTGCCGGCGGAGCAGTCGTGGCGACCATCGAGCACTTAATGGCGGCCCTGCGGGGTCTGGAGGTCGACAACGTCCATGTCGATATCAACGGTTCCGAAGTGCCGATCATGGACGGCAGTGCCGCCTGTTTTGTCGCCGCTATCCGGGACGCGGGTATCCGCCCCCTTGACAGGCCACGTCGCTACCTGGTGGTCAAGCGGCCGGTCACCGTCCGGGACGGCGACAAGTGCATCGCCATTCTCCCGGCCCGCGCCTTCCGGGTCTCGTTCGACATGCGCTTCAACCACCCGGTGGTGGGCGACCAGTTCCGGTCGACCAGGGTGCAGCGTGACAGCTTCGTGAACGGCTTTGCCCCGGCCCGCACCTTCGGCTTCTTGTCTGAATTCGAGATGCTGAAGGCCAATGGCCTGGCCCGTGGCTGCTCTCTTGACAACGCCGTCGGCATCAGCGATAACGGCATCCTCAACCCGGAAGGGCTCCGCTTCGGCGATGAGTTCGTCCGCCACAAGATTATGGACGCCATCGGCGACCTCTCCCTTGCGGGCCACTATCTCATCGGACATGTGAGGGCGCTGCGGTCGGGCCACGACCTGAATCACCGCCTGGTTACCGAACTGCTTGGCCGGCCCGAATGCTGGCACCTGACCGATTTCAGTCAGCCGCTGCCGGCGCCACCGTTCGCCCCCCTCATCCCCGAACTCTCCTGGGCTGAGGGGTAACGGATTCACTATCACGCAGCGAAGTAAAAAGCAGCCGGCCGGCTGCTTTTTACGTTGCCCTGCGACTACCATTGCAAATCGCGCCCGGTTCGGCTAAAGTTTTTACTCCCCTGACCCCAGATCCAAGCAAAATAAGGACCGAACCTTGGCACACGCTCCGGACTCACTCCCCCAGGCAGAGCTGAATAAACGGAAACGGGAGGCAGCCATCATCGTTGTCTCCGCCGTCCTCATCGTCCTGCTGGCCAGCTTCGAACTCCACCTCACCCGACTCAGTTCCGAAGCCCCCATGGGGAGCAACATCCTCATCTTCGGCATCATCAATATCATCATCCTGCTGATCATCCTCCTCTTCTACCTGCTGTGCCGCAACATCATGAAACTGATGATCGAGCGCCGGGACAAGATCCCCGGTGCAGGGCTGCGGACAAAACTGGTGCTGGCCTTCGTCGGTCTGTCGCTCATCCCGACCATGCTCCTGTTCCTGGTCTCGGCCGGGTACATCAGCAACAGCATCCAAAACTGGTTCAACAAGCAGGTGGAAACCTCGCTCGATGAATCGATGGAGGTGGCCCAGACCTACTACAAGAACTCGGCTGCCAACGCCCTCTACTACGGTCAGCAGATCAGCGCCATGATCAAGGAGCAAAAACTCCTAAACGAGGAGAACCTGCCGCTCTTGCGCGCCCTGATCAGGAAGAAACAGAAGGAGTACAACCTGGGAGTGGTGGAGGTTTTTTCGTCCCAGCGTGAGGAGTTGGTGCGGGCCGCCAACCCCCAACTTCCCATCGGCGAGTTCACCAATCCGTCATCGTCGGACCTGAATGTGGGGCTGGGGGGGAAGGAACTGACCCGGATAAATTCCATCGGCAAGGCCGACCTGATCCGGGGGATCGTTCCGGTCTATTCCAACTGGAATCCGAAGGATGTAGTCGGGGTGGTCGTGGTCAACTACTATGTGCCGTACTCGCTGGTCAGCAAGATGCGGGAAATAACCAACTCCTACCACGAGTTCCGCCAGCTGAAGATACTCAAAACACCCATCACCACCGGCTACATCCTGACGCTGCTCCTGATCACCATGGTCATCATCTTCCTGGCGGTCTGGTTCGGGATCTACCTGGCCAGAAGCCTGACGACCCCCATCCAGCACCTTGCCGAGGCGACGCGCAAGATTGCCGAAGGGGACCTGGATGTGCACCTGGGCGAGACCGGCAACGACGAACTGGGGATGCTCATCACCGCCTTCAACACCATGACCGACGATCTGCGCAATCACCGCCTGGCCCTGGAACTGACCAACAAGGAGTTGAGCCAGAGCAACCTGATGCTGGAGGAGAGGCGCCGCTATATGGAGACGGTGCTGCGCAACGTCACGGCCGGGGTCGTCTCCATCAACAGGGACGGCATCATCACCACGATCAACACATCGGCTGAACGGCTGCTGCGGATCAAGACCGGCCAGGTCATCGGCCGGCACTTCAGGGAGATCCTGCGCGCCGCCCATATGGAAATCGTCAAGGATATGCTGCGGGACCTGGTCGTTGCCAAGCAGGAGACCATCAGCAAGCAGGTTGTCATCCCCCTGGCTGACGAGAAGCTGACCCTCGTGGTGAACATGACCCTGCTCAAGGACGAAAACGGCGAGTTTGTTGGCACGGTCGTGGTCTTCGACGACCTGACCCAGCTTATCAAGGCCCAGCGCATGGCTGCCTGGCGCGAGGTGGCCCGGCGTATCGCCCACGAGATCAAGAACCCCCTCACCCCGATCCAGCTTTCGGCCCAGCGGCT
>JAJZTK010000042.1:0-8645 GCA_021849045.1 Deltaproteobacteria bacterium
ATCTAGCCTTGAGTAACTAGAGTCGCCGCGTGTTGGTAAAGCGAGACGAAAAAAGGGTGTACCTGACGGCACACCCTTTTTCATTCTTCACCAAGCTATACGACTAATTACTTGGCAACCGTCTCGGCCAGCTTGACGGCGATATCCTTGTAGGGGTTGGCGAACAGGATGATCAGGGCGACAACCAGGACGTAGATGGCGAGGGACTCGATCATGGCGAGACCGATCATCATGGTGGTCAGGATCTTGCCGGAAGCGCCCGGATTGCGGGAAACGCCTTCAACGGCGCTCTTGACGGCGAGACCCTGGCCGATACCGGTACCGAATGCACCGATTGCCATACCGAACCCTGCTGCCAGCATACACATTGTGAAAAAGCTCATGTTTCTTCCTCCTTCTGCGGTTTTTATAATTTTCCTAAACAGTATAGGAAAAGGGTTTTGTCAGATTATTCCAGTCACCAGTCACGGTTCTTAGTGCGCTTCTTCCAGCGAGCCCTGGATGTAGATCATAGCCAGCAGCATGAACACGAAGGCCTGAATGAACGAGACCAGAACCCCCATCAGCATCATCGGGAGCGGTACCAGGAACGGTGCCAGGGCGAAGAAGATCATCAGGACCAGTTCGTGGCCGTTCATGTTGCCGAAGAGACGCAACGACAACGAGAGCGGCCGGGAGAGATGCCCGATGATCTCGATGAAGAACATCAACGGAGCCAGCCACCAGATGGGGCCGGTGAAGTGATGAAAGTAGTGGATGCCGTGTTCCTTGATCCCGACCACGTGGGTGGAGAGGAAGACCACGATGGCGCAGGCCGCGGTAGTGTTCAGGTTGGCGGTCGGCGGATAAAAGCCGGGGATCAGGCCGATCAGGTTTGAAACCAGGACAAAGAGCGCCAGGGTGGCGATGAGCGGGAAGTAGCCACGCCCCTTTTCGCCCATGGTCTCGCTGATCATGTTTTCGATCCCGCCAATGATCACTTCCATAAAGTTTTGCAGGCCGGAAGGAACCGACTTCAGGTTTTTGGTGGCAAGAAGCGAAACCACCAGCAACAGGGCCATGATCAGCCAGGTGTAGGCAACTGCATCAGCCCCGGCTGCGGAAATATGCAGCGGCTCGAGCAGTTTGCGGAAAAATTCCAGGAACAACAATGGATGGACCATCTTTTCTATCCTCCCGAACGGTTCGTCACCTGATAGATGGCGACCGCCATGATATTTATGACTAAGATCGACAGACCGAGCAGAAGCCCGTAGATATCGACGCCAACCTGTACAATAAGCAGGTAGATGGCGCCAGCCAGCAGGGTCAGCCTGACCAGATAGCGCAACAGGGCAAAACGTGCCGCCTGTCGGGCCTCAAGGTTCAGTGACCGCGCCAGGATGTTTCTGAGCCAGGCAAAATTTGCCAAGGCGAGCAGCCCGCCTGCCAGAACCCCGGCAGCAAAGCCGGTCGCCGCAAACAACAGACTTCCCGTAACCAGCAGTATCAGGAGAACCCACCCGCCTCGAAACAGCACGGCGAGCAGATTTTCGTCACTTATCCCGGTCACGGTCGCTCTTCTTGATCTCCCTGCCGGCAATGATGTAGATGTTGCGGAAGCCGGCAGCTATGCCGAAAAAGAGGAAGATAAAGAAGAACCAGGGTTTGGTGCCAAACCACTTGTCCAGCTGGAGGCCGACGATGACGCCGATGGCGATGGCCACCGCCACCGAGATCCCCATGCTGGAAACCATCCCCAGCGTGCCTATCAGGTTTTTCTTGTCTTCATCCATTCCGTTACAGATCGCTTTCCAGCGGCCCCGGTCAGGGGCGGCACGAAAACTCACGCTAGATAGCACAGCTGTTATTGAGTGTCAACAGAAAATAGCATATTTCCTACAGGGATTTGAAGCTCTTGGCCGCCGCAGCGATGGTCTGGTCAAGGTCGGCTTGCGTGTGGGCCGCGGAGACGAAGGCGGTCTCGAATTGGGACGGGGCGAGGTTGATGCCCTCGGCCAGCATCCGGCGGAAGTATTGTGCGAAAGCAGCAGTATCGCTGGTGGCCGCACCGTTCCAGTCGTGCACCTCGCCCTTGGTGAAGAAGGCGCAGAACATGCTGCCGACGCGGGTGGAGTAGATCGGAAAGCCGGCGTCCTTTGCCGCCTTTGCAATACCGTCGGCCACGTAGGCGCTCTTGTCTTCCAACTCCTTGTAGAAGCCCGGACGCTGAAGTAGCTTGAGCATGGCGATCCCTGCGGCCATGGCCAGGGGGTTGCCTGACAGGGTGCCGGCCTGATAGACGCCGCCGGAAGGGGAGAGCAGCGACATGATTTCTTTCTTGCCGCCAAAGGCACCAACCGGCAGGCCGCCGCCGATGATCTTGCCCAAGGTGGTCATGTCGGGAGTGACGCCGTACAGTTCCTGGGCGCCGCCGTAGGCAACGCGGAAGCCGCACATGACCTCGTCAAAGATCAGGATAATTCCTTCGTCACTGCAGATCTGCCGGAGTCCTTCGAGAAAGCCGGGCCGGGGAGGGACGGTCCCCATGTTGCCGGCGATCGGTTCGACGATTATGCAGGCGATCTCCCCCTTGTTGTCATTCACCAGGGCCTTTACCGACTCCAGGTCGTTGAAGTTTGCGGTCAGGGTCAGTCTGGCGAAGTCCTGGGGGACGCCCAGGGAGTCGGGGACCCCGAAAGTGGCGGCACCCGACCCCGCCTTGACCAGCAGAGAGTCGGAATGGCCATGGTAGCAGCCGGAGAATTTCATGATTTTGTCCCGGCCGGTATAGCCGCGGGCCAGGCGGATGGCGCTCATGGTTGCTTCAGTGCCGGAGCTCACCATCCGGACCATCTCGATGGACGGGACCGCATCGATGACCATTTTGGCCAGGGTGATCTCCATCTCCGTGGGTGCGCCAAAGCTGCTCCCCTTGTCTGCGGCAGCCTTGACGGCGGCAACCACGTCCGGGTGGCAATGTCCGACGATCATGGGGCCCCATGATCCGACATAATCTATATAGGCGTTGTTGTCGGCATCGAAGATCCTGGAGCCGGCTGCATGATCGATGAACAGCGGGTCGGCGCCGACCGACTTGAAGGCACGGACAGGCGAGTTGACGCCGCCGGGAATTATGTTCTTGGCTTCGGCGAACAGGGTGGCGGAACGGGTGGTTGACATGGCTGCCTCCGGGAACAGTGTTTTATTAGCGTTTTGTAAAAACTGTTCGGATGGTAGCATAGTGATGTGGCAGTTTCAAGCGTGTAAGGGGCTTGAATATAAAGGAGTGTGGGGATAAATAGTGAAGATGAGAAAAAATTTTTCTGCTTGACTTCATTGGGTAAATGGCATATTGTTCGCTCGATTGTATACAGTATACGTGCCCATGCAACGCCAATTGACGGGCGAAGGCAGGGATGGGCGTCTGAAATGGAGGAAAACACTATGCTTGGAGCGTATCTGCCGATAGTCGTCCTGGTTGCCATTGCCGTGCTCTTTGGGCTCGGATCAATCATCCTGTCGACGATCATCGGCCAGAAGAAGCCGTCGGTTGTGAAAATGCAGCCGTATGAGTGCGGGATCGAGCCCGTGGGAACTGCGCGGGAGCGGTTCTCGATCAAGTTCTACCTGATCGCCATGCTCTTCATCCTGTTCGATATCGAAGCCGTGTTTCTCTATCCCTGGGCCATACTCTTCAAACGTCTCGGTGTGTTCGGCCTTGTCGAGATGGGGGTTTTCATCGCCATCCTCTTTGTGGGTTATATCTATGTATGGAAAAAAGGAGCCTTGGAATGGGAGTAGGACAGCCGCTGGGCGATAACATTATCACCACGTCGCTGGATGGCCTCGTTAACTGGGCGAGGAAGTCCTCCATCTGGCCGATGACCTTTGGTCTTGCCTGCTGCGCCATCGAGATGATGGCTACCGGGGCATCGCACAACGACCTCGACCGTTTCGGTATCATCTTCCGTGCGTCGCCGCGGCAGTCGGACTGCATCATCATTGCCGGTACCGTGACCAAGAAGATGCTGCCGGTCATCAAGACCGTGTATGAGCAGATGCCCGAGCCGAAGTGGGTTGTCGCCATGGGTGCCTGTGCCTGCTCGGGTGGTATTTTCGATACCTATAGCGTGGTGCAGGGAATAGACGAGGCGCTGCCGGTTGACGTGTACATTCCCGGCTGCCCGCCGCGGCCCGAGGCGCTGCTCTACGGACTCATGAAGCTTCAGGACAAGATCATGAAGGAGAAGAACTCCTTCGGTGCCACCCTCGGCTTTGGCGAGCGCTTTGAGCCGGCAGCATAGACTGCATTCAGAACGACCAGGGGAAAAAGGAATGTCAGAGATGGCAGAAAACAATCGTGCAGTTGTCAAGCTCAGGGAGCGGTTTGCAGCGTCCATTCTGGATGTGAAGGCGTTTCGCGGTACGGTGACCGTAACGGTCAAGAAAGAGGCGATCGTCGAGATATGCCAGTACCTGAAGACCGGTCTGGCCTTCAATCTGCTTACGGACGTCACCGCGGTGGACTACCTGGGGAAGCAGGACCCCCGGTTTGTGGCGGTGTACAACCTCTACTCGATCCCCAATAAGGACCGGATTCTCATCAAGGCGCCGGTCTCCGAGGCTGACTGTACCATCGATTCGGTAACCGGCCTCTGGAGCTCTGCCCTCTTCCTTGAGCGCGAAGTGTACGACCTGATGGGGATCAAGTTTAACCATCATCCCGACCTGCGACGGATACTGATGACCGATGATTGGGTAGGACATCCGCTGCGCAAGGACTACCCGCTCCAGGGACCTGACCGCGAGCCATACAAGGGCCGGCTGTCGTAACCGGAACTCAAAGACACTACTTAACGTCTAACGTAGAGGCGATCAATGGCAAAAGAGATCATGACAGTAAACATGGGGCCCCAGCACCCCAGTACCCACGGCGTGCTCAGGCTGGTTGTCGAACTGGACGGCGAGATCATCGAGAAGATCACCCCCCACATTGGCTACCTGCATCGTGGCGTGGAAAAGCTCTCGGAGCATCGGACCTATCACCAGACCCTTCCGCTCACCGACCGTCTCGACTACCTGGCCCCCATGAGCAACAACCTGGGCTACGTGCTGGCGGTAGAGAAGCTGCTCGGCATCGAGGTGCCCGAGCGGGCTCAGACGGTCCGGGTGATCATGGCCGAGCTGACCCGTCTCAAGTCGCACCTGGTCTGGATCGCCTGTCACGCGCTCGATATCGGCGCCATGACGGTCTTTATCTACGCCTTCCGCGAGCGGGAAAAGGTCATGCAGTTGTACGAAAAGATCTCCGGCGCCCGCATGACCAGCAACTACTTCCGCGTTGGTGGCCTTTCAGCGGACGTTTACGACGGCTTCGAGAAGGACGTGCAGGAGATCGTGGATACCTTCCCCGGTCACTTCGACACCTACGAGGGGCTTCTGACCAAGAACACCATCTGGCTCCAGCGGACCATCGGCAACGGTGTGATCTCCGCCGAGGACGCCATAGATTTCGGCATTACCGGTCCGGCGCTGCGCGGCTCGGGCGTTGACTGGGACCTCCGTCGCGACAATCCGTACAGCGGGTATGAGAAATACAAGTTCACCGTGCCGGTCGGCGAGAAGTGCGACACCTATGACCGTTACAAGGTGCGGCTCGTGGAGATGCGCGAAGCGGTGAAGATCGTTCAGCAGGCGCTCAATGACCTGAAGCCGGGTCCGGTGCTGGCCGATGCTCCTCAGGTCTGCTACCCGCCTAAGGAAAATGTCTACAACTCCATCGAGGGTTTGATTCACCACTTCAAGATCGCCAGCGAAGGGTTCCCGGTTCCGGAAGGGGAGGTCTACCAGTCGGTGGAGGCCCCGAAAGGGGAACTCGGCTACTATATCGTCAGTGACGGCGGCAACAAGCCGTACCGGATGCGGATCAGGCCGCCATCATTCGTCAACCTGGGGGCCATCGAGAAGATGGCCAAGGGGGCGATGATCGCAGACCTCGTCGCCGTGATCGGAACCCTTGACATCGTGCTCGGTGAAATCGACCGGTGATGTGTAGGGCAGGGCATTCCCTGCCCATGTCGGGCGCAGCAAGCGGCGCCCCTACAGACACATAAGGAGACAGCGCCCATGAGCCACGCTCAGGCCGAAGAGTTGCCAGAAGATAAAGATCTCGATCTTGGACCCGCCAATGCGGTGATCGACAAGTACTTCCACCTGCCCGGGAACCTGATGCCGGTTCTCCAGGGTATCCAGGAAGAGTACGGCTACGTGCCGAAACCGACCATCGATCTGGTCGCCGAGCGTCTGAACGTCTATCCGAGCCAGATATTCGGGGTACTAACGTTCTACGCCCAGTTTCACTTGAAGCCGCGGGGCAGGTTCATTATCCGGGTCTGCGTCGGCACCGCCTGTCACGTCCAGGGAGCTCCGCGCATCGTGGAGACCTTCTTCGACAAGCTGCACATCGGTCATGCCGAAACCACGGAGGACCTGCGGTTCACCTTCGAGAAGGTCGCCTGTCTCGGTGCCTGCGGAATGGCTCCGCTGGCCATGGTCAACGACGACACCTTCGGCAAGATGACCGTCCAGAAGGTCGATGAGATCGTTACCGACTACAGCCAGCGGCCGATGAAGTAAGCAAGAGTTCAACAAAACACCAGAGGGCGAATCGCTATGGGTGAAGCAGTAAAGATTCTTATCTGTCAGGGTACCGGTGGGGTATCCGCAGGCGCGAAAAAGGTCGAAGCCGAGTTTCTGCGGGTGATCCGGGAAAAAGGGGTCGACGCCGTAGTCGGCAAGCGCTGCGATATCATCAAGACCGGTTGCCGCGGACTCTGTGCCAACGACGTGCTTGTGGACATCATCACTCCCGAGCAGGGGCGGGTGACCTACGACTTTGTCCTTCCCGAAGAGGTCGAGCAGATCGTTGACGAGCATATCGTCAACAAAACGGTCCTGGAGAAACGCAAGGCCAAGCCCTACTACAACACCTTCGTCGATCAGCAGATGCGGATTGTCATGTCCGGCTGCGGCGAGATCGACCCCGAGAGCCTGGACGCCTATCTGGCCGTGGACGGCTTCAAGGCCATCGAGAAGTGCGTCAAGGAGATGAAGCCGGCCGAGGTGACCGAGGAGGTCAAGAAGTCCGGACTCCGTGGCCGTGGGGGCGGGGGGTTCCCCACCGGGATGAAGTGGTCCTTCTGTGCCGCCTCTCCCGGCGACAAGAAATACCTGATCTGCAACGCCGACGAAGGCGACCCGGGTGCCTTCATGGACCGTTCGATCCTGGAAGGCGACCCCTACTGCGTCATCGAGGGGATGATGATCGCGGCCTACGCCATCGGCTGCTATGCCGGCTACGTCTATGTCCGGGCCGAGTATCCGCTGGCCATCGAGCGTCTGCAGAAGGCCCTCGACACCTGTTACGAAAAGGGTTGGCTCGGCAAGAACATCCAGGGTTGGGGGATGGATTTCGACCTCAGGATCAAGAAGGGTGCCGGTGCCTTCGTCTGCGGCGAGGAAACCGCCCTCATGGCCTCCATCGAGGGTGAGCGGGGGATGCCCCGTCCCCGTCCGCCGTTCCCGGCGGTCAAGGGCCTCTGGGCCAAGCCGACCAACATCAACAACGTTGAGACGTTCGCCAACGTCCGCCATATCATTCTCCGCGGTTCAGCTTGGTATGCCTCGCTCGGCACCGAGACCACCAAGGGTACGAAGATCTTCGCCGTTACCGGCAAGGTGAAACATACCGGCCTTGTCGAAGTACCGGCCGGCATGTCGGTCCGTCAGGTTATCTATGACGTCTGCGGCGGTATCCTCAACAACCGGAAGTTCAAGGCCGTCCAGGCCGGCGGGCCGTCGGGCGGCTGTATCCCCGGCGAGATCCTCGATACCCCGGTCGACTACGATTCTCTGATCAAGGCCGGCGCCATGATGGGCTCGGGTGGTCTGGTCGTCATGGACGAAACCACCTGCATGGTGGACGTGGCCCGCTTCTTCCTCAGCTTCACCAGGATGGAGTCGTGCGGCAAGTGCGTACCGTGCCGGATCGGTCTGAAGGCGATGCTGGATATCCTGGAGCGGATCACCGAAGGTCGTGGCGAGATGGCCGACATCGAAACCCTGCAGGAGATGGGGATGACGATCAAAAAGGCCTCCCTCTGCGGTCTCGGCCAGACAGCGCCGAACCCGATCCTCTCCACCATCAAGTATTTCCGCCACGAGTACGAGGCCCACATCAACGACAAGCGCTGTCCGTCCAACTGCTGCAAGGAACTGCTTCTGTGGCAGGTGGTGGAGGATAAGTGCGTCAAGTGCGGCGCCTGCTTCAAGGCCTGTCCGGTTGATGCCATTGTCTGGGAAAAGGGGCAGATCGCCTTCCTTGACAAGGAGAAGTGCACCAAGTGCAAATCCTGCTACGATGCCTGCCGTTTCATGGCCATCGAGTAGCGTTCAAGATCCGAGGGAACAGAGGTCGCGATGGTAAATCTGACAGTAGACGACAAGCAGGTAACGGTCCCCAGGGACTTCACCATCTTTGACGCCGCCAAATCGGTGGGCATCAGGATTCCGATCCTCTGCCACGACAAGAAGCTGCACCCGTTCGGCGGCTGCCGCATGTGTCTGGTGGAAGTGGAGCAGATGAAGGGACGGTTGATTCCGGC
>JAJZTK010000042.1:8655-28947 GCA_021849045.1 Deltaproteobacteria bacterium
CACGCAAGCTGGTACTGGAGCTTCTGCTCCTCAAGCACCCGATCGATTGCCCGGTCTGCGACGCCGCCGGTGACTGCGATCTGCAGAATCTGACCTACGAATACAAGGTGAACGCCAACCACTTTGTCGACGAGAAGTTTGCCTGGCCGATCGACTACGAGAATCCGCTCCTGGAACGCGATCAGAACCGCTGCATCCACTGCGGCAAATGCTCGCGGATCTGCGACGAGATCGTCTCCTTCGGTGCCTATTCCTTCATTAACCGTGGTATCGAGGCCAAGATTGGCACCCCTTTCGATGGCAAGCTGGACTGCGAGTACTGCGGTTCCTGCGTCTCGGTCTGCCCGGTTGGCGCGCTCATCGCCCGTCCGTTCAAGTTCAAGGCCCGCTGGTGGGCGCTGAACAAGGTGAAGAGCGTCTGTTCCTACTGCGGTACCGGCTGTCAGCTGACCCTGGGGGTCAAGGACAATAAGGTCCTGACCACCATCTACGACGAGGACCAGGGGTTCCACAACGGCCAGCTCTGCACCCGCGGCCGGTTCGCCTACCAGTTCGTCAACAGCGACCAGCGCCTCAAGACCCCGCTCATCCGCAAGGGGAACTCGCTGGTTGCGGCCAGCTGGGAAGAGGCCCTCGGCGTCATTGCCGAGCGTCTGCAGACGACACGTCAGAACCCCGCCTCTGCTGCGGCACTGGTGTCGCCCCGCCTGACCAACGAGGAACTGTTCCTCGCCAAGAAACTCTTTGGCGGCGCTCTGGGGATCGAGGCGGTAGATCACTCCGCCGGGTATGCCCATGCCGCGCTCACTGAAGGGCTCAAGGCAAGCCTGGGCCAGACCGCGTCACCGTCCGTTATTGCCGATATCCAGAAGGCCAACCTGCTCCTGGTGATCAAGACCGACGCCTACGAAACCCATCCGGTCATCGGTTTCGAGATCAACCTGGGGGTCAAGCGCAAGGACGTTGACCTGCGTATCCTCTCCGACAAGAAGGGGAAACTGAGCAAACTGCCCAAGGCCCAGACATACGTCCACAAGCCGGGTACCGAGCTCCTGCTGGTCAATGCCATTGCCAAGGCGATCATCGACGCCGGGCTGGTCGATGCCTCTGCCCAGTCGATCCCGGGTTTCGAAGCACTGACGGCCTCACTGGCCGAGTACGCCCCGGAAACTGTTGCCGCCTCCTGCGGTGTTCCCGCCGAAGAGATCAAGTCGCTGGCGGTCGATTACGCCAAGGCCGAAAAGGCCCTCATTCTGCTCCCCATCGGTCTCGCCTACGTCGGGCACGGCAAGGAGCTGGCGCAGGCAGTGGCCAACCTGGCGATTCTCACCGGGAAACTCGGCAAGGACGGGTCCGGTCTGCTGGTCATGGCCGAGAAGAACAACAGCCAGGGTGCCGTTGATCTGGGACTCTATCCGGCCGACCCCGCCAAGGGTGCCGGCGCGATCCTCAACGGCTGCGCAAGCGGGTCGGTCAAGACCCTGTACATCGCCGGCGAAAACCCGGTGGTTGCCTATCCTGACCGCAAGCATATCGAGTCAGCACTGGACAAGGTCGAGTTCCTGGTTGTCCAGGACCTGTTCCTGACCGAGACTGCCCAGAAGGCCCATGTGGTGCTGCCGGCCTGCTCCTTTGCGGAAAAGGACGGTACCTTCACCAGCGTCGGCCGGGCCGTGCAACGGGTAAACAGAGCCATCAAGCCGCTGGCGGAAGCGCGGAGCGACTTTGACATCTTCAGCGCCCTGTTCCAGAAGCTGGGTGCGGAGCTGCCCTTCTCGACCCCTGCAGAAGCGTTTGCCGCCATCGCCACCGAAGTTCCTGCCTATGCTGGCCTGACTCTGGCCGGACTGGGTGATGCCGGTGTGGTGTATGACGTGAACTGCTCACCGAAGTTTGTTGCGGTCAAAGGCGCACAGCCTTCGACAGAGAGCGGCAAATTCGCCCTGGTCGGCGGCAGCGCCCTCTATCACAACGGTACCATGTCCCGCTTCGGCGAGGGGCCGATGCATGTCTGCGCCGATCCCTACGTGGAACTGGGCCGTGAAGATGCAAAGACCCTGGCCATTGCCGACGGTGATCTGGTTACCGTCAAGGCCGCGAGCGGTGAGCTCAGGCTCAAGGCCAAAGTCGGGCTCCGGCTGCCCCAAGGGGTGGTATTCGCACCGTATCACTTTGGCGAGCAGTCTCTCAATACCATCGCCACCGGGTCGGAAGTGACCTGGGTGAGCATCAGCAAGTAACGACTACGCCAAATCTTCATTAAAGGGGAAGAGGATAGAATGGAAATTTTAGGACTGCCGCTTATCTATTACGGAGCCATGCTTGTGAAGGTGCTCGTGGCCTTTGTCTTTGTCCTTCTGACGGTGGCCTACGCAACGTACGCCGAGCGGAAGATTATCGGTCACATGCAGGTGCGCCTCGGTCCCATGCGGACCGGTTGGCACGGGCTCCTGCAACCGATCGCCGACGGCCTGAAACTCTTCTTCAAGGAAGAGATCATCCCGAGCCAGGCCAGCACGTTCGCCTTTCTCCTGGCCCCGCTGGCTGCCCTGATCACCGCGTTCATCTCCTTTGCCGTTATCCCGTTCGGTGATACGATCGAGGTGTTCGGCTACAAGGTGCCGCTGCAGATCGCCGCCGTGGCCGATAATGCCGGCAAGGTCTTCGACATCAACGTCGGGGTCCTCTACATCCTGGCCATGGCATCGCTGGGTGTCTACGGCATCGTCCTCGCCGGCTGGTCGTCCAACAGCAAGTACTCGCTCCTCGGTGGCCTTCGCGCCTCGGCCCAGATGATATCGTACGAACTGGCTGCCGGCCTGGCCATCGTCTGTATCTTCATGCTGTCAGAATCACTGTCTCTGCAGAAGATAGTTGCCGATCAGGCGGGTCTCTTCGGCTGGTACATCTTCCGCAACCCCTTCACCTTTGTTGCAGGCATTATCTTCTTCATCTGCTCCCTGGCCGAGATCAACAGGACTCCCTTCGACTTGCCGGAAGCGGAGACCGAACTGGTGTCCGGCTTCTGCACCGAGTATTCGAGCATGAAGTACGCCATGTTCTTCATGGCCGAGTACGCCAACATGATCACCGTCTGCGCCGTCACTACCACCCTCTTCCTGGGCGGCTGGCACGGACCGCTCCCGCCGGTACTCAACTTCGTCGTCAAACTCTACTTCCTGATCTTCGTCTGCATGTGGGTCCGGGCCACCTATCCGCGCTACCGCTACGACCAACTCATGCGGCTTGGCTGGAAGGTGTTTCTGCCGATCACGCTGCTCCTGATTGTCGGCAACTCCATCTGGATCACCCTGTTCCAGCACTGACCAGTGCCTGCTGAAGACGAAAATTTCTGAGAGGATACGCCCATGATTACGCCATTGCTGCAAGGCCTGAAAATAACCCTGGCGCACATGTTCAAGAAGCCGATCACCTTGCAGTACCCGGATGAACGGCCCGTGGTGAGACCGAGCTTCCGCGGTCTCCACGCCCTGAAGGTCTCCCATGACCGGGCCAAGTGTGTTGCCTGCTATCTCTGCCCCACCGTCTGCCCGGCCAAGTGTATCACCGTTGAAGCGGGCGAGGACGCCAAGCACGACAAGTATGCGGCCAGGTATGAAATCGATCTGCTGCGCTGTATCTTCTGCGGCTACTGCGTCGAGGCCTGCCCGGTCGACGCCCTGAAGATGACCGAAACCTTCGAGCTGGCCAATTACAAGCGGGCAGACTTCGTCTTCACGAAAGAGCGACTCTTAGAAAAGAAATAAAGGAGCAGCAATGGAATCGATCTTCTTCACCATCGTGGCTGCAGCGGCGATCCTGTTCAGCCTCCTCGTCATCACCTGCAAGAACCCGATCAACAGCGCCCTTTCGCTGGTGATGACCTTCTTCTGCCTGGCGACCTTCTACGTGATGCTCGACGCGCCGTTCATGGCCGCCATCCAGGTGATCGTCTATGCCGGCGCCATCATGGTGCTCATCATCTTCGTCATCATGCTCCTTAACGTCAGGACCGAGTCGGGCCGCAGAACTACCCACGTGCTGTTTATCGGTGGCGCAACAGGGGTCTTTCTGCTCTTTCAGACTTTCTACTTCCTGAACCGGAGCAGCCTTACCGGTGCCAAGGGGGCCATCGACTCGGCAATGATTCAGCAGGTCGGCCACACCGAACTGATTGGTACGGCTATGTTCACCGAGTTCCTCCTCCCCTTCGAGGCGGCCTCCATCCTCCTGCTGGCGGCGATTGTCGGGGCCGTCGTACTGTCCAAGAAAAAACTCTAACAGGAGACGCGACATGCTAGCCCTGCACAATTATCTGATTGTAAGCGCCATAATTTTTGCCATCGGTACCATCGGGGTCCTGACCCGCCGCAACGCCATTGTCATCTTCATGTGCGTCGAGATGATGCTCAATGCGGTCAACCTGACCTTCATCGCCCTCTCCAAGTACCTGGGCAATCTGGACGGACAGATCTTCGTCTTCTTCGTCATGACCGTTGCCGCTGCCGAAGCGGCAGTCGGCCTGGCCCTGATGATCGCGTTCTACAAGAATCGCGAGTCCATCGACGTTGAGGATGTCAATCTCCTCAAGTGGTAATGAACATTCATAATACCTACGGAATTTTCTGATAAAGGAGTCTGGAATGTTTGAATACGTGTGGCTGATACCGTTCTTTCCGCTTGTCGGGGTGGTCATAAACGGCCTCTTTGGGAAGAAGATCAAGAACGAGACCGTGATCGGGGGGCTCGCAACCGCGCTGGTGGCCTGTTCATTCCTCGTTTCCGCCGGCATACTCTTCCAGCTCCTTTCGTTGCCGGTAGAGCAGCGTGTCTTCGAGAAGACTCTGTTCACCTGGATACAGGTGGCCCAGTTCAAGGCGGACATCGGCTTCCTGATCGATCCCCTTTCGGCCGTGATGATCATGGTCGTCACCGGCGTCGGCTCGCTGATCCACCTTTACTCCATCGGCTACATGCATGGCGAGGAAGGGTTCTACCGTTACTTCACCTACCTGAACCTGTTTACCTTTTCCATGCTCCTCCTGGTGCTCGGGAACAACCTGCTCATCATGTTCGTCGGCTGGGAAGGGGTCGGTCTCTGCTCCTACCTGCTGATCGGCTACTACTTCCATAAGAAGTCTGCCGGTGACGCGGGCAAGAAGGCGTTCGTCATGAACCGGGTCGGCGACTTCGGGTTCCTGCTCGGGCTCTTCACGCTCTTCTGGTACCTGGGGAGCAGCAACAACATCTGGACCATCAACTTCAGGGAACTGGCCCAGGCCTCCCATCTCCTGCCGGTAGGTGGGGTGGTAACCATAGTGACGCTCTGTTTCTTCCTTGGCGCCACCGGTAAATCGGCCCAGATTCCGCTCTATACCTGGCTTCCTGACGCCATGGAAGGTCCGACGCCGGTTTCCGCCCTCATCCATGCCGCCACCATGGTCACCGCCGGTGTCTACATGATCGGCCGGTTGAACTTCATCTTCATCAAGGCCCCGGAAACGATGCTGGTCATTGCCTGCGTCGGTGCCGCCACCGCCATATTTGCCGCCACCATCGGCACGGCCCAGAACGACATCAAGCGCGTTCTGGCCTACTCGACCGTTTCCCAGCTCGGCTTCATGTTCCTGGCCATGGGTGTTGGCGCCTTTGCCGCCGGTATCTTCCACCTGATGACCCATGCCTTTTTCAAGGCCTGCCTGTTCCTCGGTTCCGGTTCGGTCATCCACGCCATGCACCATGCCCTGCACCATGCACATTCCCATGAAGACCCGCAGGATATGCGGAACATGGGTGGCCTGAAGTCCAAGATGCCGGTGACCTTTCTGACCTTCCTGGTATCGACCATCGCCATTGCCGGTATCCCGGGCTTCTCCGGCTTCTTCTCCAAGGACGAGATCCTCTGGCAGGCATTCTCAAACCCACACCACGGCAGTCTCAACTACCTGCTCTGGGGGACGGGCGCGGTTGCCGCCGGCTTCACTGCCTTCTATATGTTCCGGCTGGTCTTCATGACCTTCTTTGGTGAGTGCCGGATCAACCCCAAGGCGAAAGACCACCTGCACGAGTCGCCGGCGGTCATCACCATTCCGCTCATTGTCCTTGGCTTCCTGGCTCTGGTTGGCGGCTATGTAGGTATCCCCAAGGTGATCGGCGAGCTGTTCGGTGGCATTCCCAACTACTTCGAGCATTACCTGGCACCGGTCTTCGAGATCTCTGAAGAGTTCGTCAAGCAGAATGCGCACGCAGCCGGTGCACACCACAGTGCGGCCCTGGAGTGGGGGCTCATGGGCACGTCGGTCGTCATAGCGGTGATCGGCATCAGCATTGCCTTTGCCCTGTACGTAGTTTCTCCCCAAATTCCGGCCAAGTTTACTGCCGCCTTTCCGGCGCTGCACCGGGCGGTCTACAACAAGTGGTATGTCGACGAGATCTACGACTTCATCTTCGTCAATCCCTGCAAGGCGTTTGGCAACTTCCTCTGGAAAGGGTTCGACGTGCTGGTGGTCGACGGCATTGTCAACGGCGTTGCCAAGGTGTTCATGGGGGTCAGCACCGGCATGAAGGGCCTCCAGTCCGGTTATGTCCACAACTACGCCTTCGGTATGGTTGCGGGCGTGGTGGCGATCCTCGCCTTCTACCTCTTTCGCTGAGTGACACGAAACATTTTTACTTGCTGATAAAGGAGCAGATTCAATGAACGAAGCGATCCTGAGCCTGTTGACCTTTCTGCCGTTAGCAGGGGCCATCCTACTGCTCTTCATCCCGAAGGACAATCACGGCCTGCTGCGCGGGTTCACCCTGGCGGTCACCGTTGTGACCTTCCTGGCGTCGATTCCGCTGGTCACCGGCTTTGTCCCCAACGCCGAGTTCCAGTTCGTCCAGAAGATCTTCTGGATCCAGGCCGGCCCGTTCCAGATGAACTACCATGTGGGGATTGATGGCATCAGCCTCTGGCTGGTCATGCTGACGACCTTCATCATGCCGATTGCCGTACTCTCCACCTGGACCGCAGTCGAAGAGAAGGTAAAGGGGTACATGTTCTGCCTGCTGCTCCTGCAGGTGGGGATGTTGGGAGCCTTCGTCTCCCTTGACCTCTTCCTCTTCTACATCTTCTGGGAACTGATGCTGATCCCGATGTACTTCATCATCGGTGTCTGGGGCGGCAAGAACCGGATCTACGCCGCGGTCAAGTTCTTCATCTACACCCTGGTCGGTTCGCTCCTCATGCTGGTCGCCATCATTGCCCTGTACTTCAAGGCCGGTGGCGGTGACTTCAGCCTCCCGCACTTCTTCGGACTGAACCTTGACCCGGCGACCCAGACCTGGATGTTCCTGGCCTTTGCCCTGGCTTTTGCCATCAAGGTACCGATGTTTCCGCTTCATACCTGGTTGCCGGACGCCCATACCGAGGCGCCGACCGCCGGCTCCGTTATCCTCGCCGCCGTGCTGTTGAAATTCGGTACCTACGGCTATATCCGGTTCGCCATGCCGCTCTTTCCCGACGCGGTCGAGCGCTTTACCCCGCTCATGGCTACCCTGGCAGTCATCGGCATCATCTACGCAGCGCTCGTGGCCATGGTGCAGGAAGATGTGAAGAAGCTTGTTGCCTACTCATCGGTGGCCCACCTTGGCTACGTCATGCTCGGAATCTTTGCCCTGAACCAGCAGGGGGTCCAGGGCGGCATGCTGCAGATGCTCAACCACGGTGTTTCCACCGGCGCACTCTTCCTCATCGTCGGTTTCATCTACGAGCGTCGCCATACGCGCCTTATCACCGATTTCGGTGGCCTCTCCAAACAGATGCCGATATTTGCCACCATCTTCATGATCGTGACCCTGTCGTCCATAGCGGTTCCCGGCACGAACGGATTCACGGGTGAGTTCCTGATCTTGCTGGGTAGCTTCCAGAGCACGCTCCGTCCTTGGGCTGTGATCGCAACCAGTGGCATCATCCTTTCTGCCGTGTACATGCTCTGGATGTTCCAGCGGGTCATGTTCGGTGAACTGAATAATCCGAAGAACCAGAAGCTGCTCGATCTGAATGCCCGGGAAATCGCGCTCATGCTGCCGCTGATCTTCCTGATCTTCTATATGGGTGTCTACCCGTCCCCGTTCACCAGCAGAATGGCACCGGCGATTGACAAGGTGATCGCCATCAGCAAGGCAAGGCAGAATGTGGTGGCAGCACCGGTATCGATGCCGGCCATGCCTGCCATGCCGGCCCTTCCGATGGGTCACCAGGAAGTCGCTCCGCACGGCGAAATTAAGTAAATTGCCCACTAAGCACTGGAGGATACAGTAGATGCAAGCTATCACCATTCCAGCGATCAACTTTGCCGCGATCATGCCGGAGACCATCCTCTCCGTGGTGGGCATGGCGCTCCTGCTGATCAACGTCTTTGTCCCGAGCGAAAAGAAGGCCTATCTGGCCTGGCTCAGTCTGGCCGGTATTATTGTCACCTTTTTCAGCGTTGTCAGTGGCTGGGGGAATCCGCAGGAGGGGTTCAGCGGCTCGGTGCTTCAGGACAACTTCTCCCTTTTCTTCAAAGCGGTCTTTCTGGTGGCAGCCGCTCTCTCGGTACTGATCACCGACCAGTATCTCGAGCGTGAAGGGTGCAATCACGGCGAGATCTATCCGCTGCTCCTCTTTGCCACTGTTGGCATGATGCTGATGGCAGCCGGTACCGACCTGATGGTCATTTTCATCGGTCTGGAGATCATGTCGATCTGTCTCTATGTCGTGGCTGGATTCAACCGCGATAATCTGAAATCCAACGAGGCCGGTCTCAAGTATTTCCTCCTCGGTGCATTCTCAACCGGCTTCCTGCTTTACGGCATGGCCCTTACCTACGGTGCCACCGGCACCACCAAACTGGCCAAGATTGCAGCCTATGCCATGCAAAACGGCATGGTTGCAAGTAATCCGCTGCTCCTGGTCGGGATGCTCCTGATGGCAACCGGTTTTGCCTTTAAGGTAGCAGCTGCGCCGTTCCACATGTGGACCCCTGACGTCTATGAAGGTGCGCCTACACCGGTAACCGCCTTCATGTCGGTCGGTCCCAAGGCCGCCGGATTTGCCGCCTTCCTGCGGGTGCTCGTCATTGCCATGCCGACACTCAAGCCCGAGTGGACCGGACTTCTTTGGATACTCGCCGTCCTGACCATGACCGTTGGCAATATCACTGCTCTTTATCAGCGGAACATCAAGCGTATGCTCGCTTATTCCTCCATTGCCCATGCCGGCTACATGCTGGTCGGGTTCACTGCGGGCAATCCGGTAGGTGCGGCCGGGATCATGTTCTACATGCTCTCCTATGCTTTCATGAACATTGGCGCCTTTGCCATCCTGATCCTTGTCGGACGCAAGGGTGACAGTGGCAACACCCTCGATGACATGGCTGGTTTTGGCTACAAGCATCCGATCCTCGGTGTGGCCATGACAATCTTCCTGTTCTCTCTGGCCGGCATTCCACCGGCAGTCGGATTTGTCGGCAAATTCTATCTTTTTTCCGGTGCCATTCAGGCCGGCTATTTCTGGCTTGCCATAATCGGTGTACTGAACAGCGCAGCTTCCGTATATTACTACCTGCGGGTCATGGTCTACATGTACATGAAGGAGCCGGTTGAAGATTTCGGCTGGCTGCAGGTTACCCCGGCTTTTGCCCTCTGCCTGCTGGTTTCGGTGGCTGGTGTGCTGATTCCGGGGATCTCTCCCGGCATCCTGCTCGACCTGGCACAAAAAGCGGTATTCATGTAAGCCGCATCATCTTAGATTGACATTTGGAGCCCCTCTGGAAGAATATCCCGAGGGGCTTTTCTTGTACGGTCGACTTTCTGATAAACGGGGTGGCACCTGTGGCGATGAAGATGATCTTTTCCCGAAACGATTATCGTATCATGGTTGATCATGACGAACGGCGGGCCTGTATTGTCAAAGGGAAGAACACTCTCAACGTTACCCTGGAAGAGCTTACCCCCCTTTCCCCGGTGGCGGCCAAACATCTCAGGCTGATGGGGTGTGAGCCGGCGAATTATCTGAATATCGGGTTTACCAACCAGGTGATCCTGAAGGAGGCAGCTGCTGCCTGGCAACAGGCACTGGAGACCGTCGCGAGTCTGACCAGGAAAAAGGACAGCTCCATGATTCCGACGTTCTGGAACAGTCTGACTGGTCTCCTGGAACTGAGGGAGGCTGAAGACAGCTTTGCGTCCTGTCAGCGGACGGCGAGCATGATGTTCGAGTATGGTGAGCGTAGCGGTCCGCCGAGTTCCTTGCAGGAACTGCGCAAACGTTATCCCCGGTCGGCTGCCTACATCCTGGCAGAATCCCATGCGTTTTCCGCGGATGAAAGGGTAGCTCAGCGCGCGCGACGGGCGATGCATCTTATTGTCAGCAACGGCAATATTGAGAGGGCTCTGGAGTTGCTTCCCAGAACGCCACCCAACCTGCAGCATGAGAAACGTCGGCGGGGACCCGATGATGAATAATTGTTGTCTGAAGCGCCAGAGCGGCGGAAAACAGATTAATGGTTGAAAAGGCAAAACAGCTTGAGGGACAAATCCGCGAGCTCACTGATCTCATCGGGATCGCTCGTGCGGTTGTCGAAAGTCTTGAACTGGACGAGGTGCTGGACAAGGTGCTTTCCAGCGCCCGCGACCTGCTGGACATGCCTGCCGGTATGCTGGCCGTCTACGACGAACAGAGGCAGGCAATGGATCTCCATGTCCATTCCGGGTTGTCCGCTGAATTCACGAGTATAGACCGTTGGCCGATTGCCGGCCGTGGCGACAGTGTTACCGCAACGGCTATGACAACAGGGAACGTGGCGGTCGTATCGGATCTGTCGCGGGACACCGCCAATAACGATCAGTCGCTGTTGCGCGAAGGTATCGCTGCGCTGGTCTGCATCCCTCTCCTCCACAACGACCAGCCGGTCGGCGTGCTTTATCTCTATGACTTCGGGCCGCGACAGTTTGCCGACCGACAACTCGACCTGATGGCGCTGCTCTCCTCATTTGCCGTAATGGCGACCAACAATGCAAGCCTGCATGCCCGCACCCGGCAGATGGCCATTACCGACGCCCTGACCGGACTGCACAATAATCGCTATTTCAAACAGGTTTTCCCTCAGGAGATGGCGAGAGCTCGACGCTATGCCAAGCCGTTGACCCTGATCATGATCGATATCGACAACTTCAAGCGGATAAACGACACGTATGGGCACCCGCGAGGGGATCAGGTGTTGCAGGCCCTGGGGAAGGTCCTGTCGACATCGCTCCGGGCTTCCGATTATTCGTTCCGTTACGGTGGCGAGGAGTTTGCCGTCATCCTCCCCGAAACGCGTCTGGAAGGAGCGTTCCTCGTTGCCGAACTGCTTCGCGAAAAGGTCAAGGAAACGGTGACGCCGCTCAAGAGTGACGGCATTGCCCAGCCGGTCACCATCAGCCTTGGTGTGGCCTCCTTTCCGAACGATTACGGCGCGCCCGAACATCTGTTGCGCCATGCCGATCACTGTCTCTATCGGGCTAAACAGGAAGGCAAGGACCGGGTCTACTGGGAGAGTACCCAGGAAGTAAGGAAATTCTCATAGGGGTAGGTAATGTCCGAGGCATTTGAGGAGTATGCCCGTTATTTCCATGCTGATCTCAGGGTCGAGATTGGCATCCGTCTTCCCACGAGGGATATTTTCCGGGAATGGGGGGTAGTTCGGGACTACCATGACGACATGATCGTGGTGGAACTGTCGCGCGACCAGCTTCCTGCCGGTATGACGCTTGATTATGGCGCGATCCTGGATGTGGGAGTCTGGGTTAAAGAGCAGGTGTACACCTGTAATGCAATCATTGTCGAAAAAATGGGCGTTGTCACCTACGCCATTCAACTGTTAAGCTCGGTTACCCTGAAGGAACGCCGGGAGTTTTTCCGGATTGGCGTGGCCCTGCGGCTCAAGTATGCCTTCCCACCGCATCACCAGGCAGGCAATGAGGTTCGTGAGGAGTGGGAAAAAAGGGCGGAGCTGGAATATTTAAAGCATATTGACGCCGGAAGCGACTTCGTCGACTCCCAGCTGTTCTTCGCCACCCATCATCATCTGCGACCATCTGGCCCGGAACTGCGGTGGGTCGACAACATCGGCGCGCCAGCTACTATCTGTGGAGGTGGGGTGCGTTTCAAGCTCCCCCGTCAACTGCGTGAAGGGGAGATGCTCAACCTTGAACTCCACTTGCCGCTCAAACCGATGAGGATCGTGCATGCCGTCGCTGAGGTGGTCCATGTCATGGAGCCGGTGCGTAGTTCCGGCAAAGCCAGCATTGAATATCCTACCGGCATGCGTTTCAAATGGATTGACACGCGAGACCGTGAGCTGATCATCCAATACATTTCGAGTGAGCAGTTGGAGCAACTGCGGCGGTTGAGCAGCAGCCTGCGTTATCAGGAGGAGCCGGTTGCAGCGGTAGCGGTCCCCCTGACCTGGCAGCTACTGCTCAGACGGGTGATCATCGCCGTGACCGTAGCGCTCCTTTTCTACGAACTCACCCTCTATTTCATCGAGTACGCCACCAGCAATACCCAAAGCGAGATCCAGAGCATATATGGCAAGGAGCTCGGCAAATATCGCCTGAAGCGCTTCATCCCCGATTTCCCCCGCGAGAAGTAGCAACCTCCGTAACTCCCGTCTTGAGAATAACCAGATAGCGGCGTGAAAACCTTAGTACCTTCCCCTGCGTTGCCTCTCTACGGTGTCCGGCTGGTGTCCGTCCCTTTCGGTAGCCAGAGGACGTCCCTCCC
The DNA here is from genome assembly GCA_021849045.1 of Deltaproteobacteria bacterium. Lineage (GTDB taxonomy): Bacteria > Desulfobacterota > Desulfuromonadia > Geobacterales > DSM-12255 > Geomobilibacter. Next base: position 21,449 of record JAJZTK010000042.1, read on the forward strand.
GCTGAATTTGCTGCCGACCCTTCCTCTCTACCCGTCCTTCATGCCGGCCCGGTCCGGGGAGAACCGTTGATGGTTGTGGCGGACGGACAATACGTGGGGGCCGCGTTCGTTCTTGCACCGGCAATGGCGGTACCACCCGGCCCGGGGAGAATACGGACCCTTTTTCATCGCGCAGGAGTCCGCGCTCCTGGCGAATTTGGTTGACGGTTAGCTGTCTGATCCTTACCGGAGGTCTGCGTTCCGGGGCGATTGTCCGGATTACCGGGGCATTGGCCGAGCGAACGGGGCGAAACGGTGGCGGGGCGAATGTGGCGCCCGGCCTGGTGAAGAGGTTCTCCCCCCCGATCCTGACGTCACCCCTTCTCCCGGAAACAAAGGCATCTCTGTTGATGACGGTGACGCCGTTTCGGACCCTGACGTTACGGAACTCGAATCGGGACACCGGCTGGTTGACCGCTATGTTCCAATGGTCGCTCCGACGGTGGCCATAATAGACCTCGCCGGGTGCCAGCGGCACCCATGCGACGTTGCCGGCGGTATAGGTCCAGCCGACATAGCCGGGTGCCCAGACGACCGAGTTCCGTGGTGGCGGTACCCAGCACCAGCCCCTGGCCGGAATGTGGATCCAGCGGCCATAATGGTGGGGTGCCCATCCCCAGGGGTCGTAGGATATCCAGACAAACTGGTCCATCGTCCATATCCAGCGTCCGGAACGGTACGGAGCCCAGTCGACTACGGTTACTCTAGGTGTCCAGACATAGCCGTACTCCTCGACAAGGGTCCAGGAGCCATTGTCGTCGAAATCCGTGGCAAAGTCGTCCAGTTCGTCGGGAAGATAGCGCAGGCTGACGCTGCCGCGGGCCAGTCTGTTGTCGCGATCGTGATTCCAGCGCTCCCATGGGTCGGGTTTTCCGAGGGGGAAGATCTCAGTGTCCATGGTTTGGGCAACCCGTAAAATACTGCCGGCAGGGACCCGTGTCTTGCCATGTGCGGTCTCGGTTTGGGAATACCCCTTCAGCACCGAGAGATCGGTGCTGCCGCTCTCGCCAACATCGACCAGGACAATCGAGTTGTCATAGCAGCCGATGGAGGCGACGGGGGTCTCAATCTGGATATAATCTATACCCCCCTTGCGGTTGTTGACATAGGCATGACCCTGCTGCAGCGAAAAGTGGTGGGACTCTTCCTCAAGGGTCAGGATATCCAGGGCGGTGCGGGCATCAAGCCGCAGGTAGATGCCGCCCAGAAGATGGATCTCGGCCCGGCCGTTGTCAGGTACCCAGATCCGGTCTCCTTGCTTGAGAATCATGTTCTGGGTTGCCGGAAACCATTCGTAGTCCTCGCCGGTGTACACCTGCACATCGCCCTTGACAAGGCTCAAACGCGCGGTTCCCAGGTCGGCGCTCCAGGCTGTGCCGGCAAAAGCAAGCACGACCATAAGCATCAAAAGCCATCTCATATGCAGCTCCTTTTGCTGAACATGGTCTGCTGACAAGCCGAACCATGTACTGCTTTTTGCGGTGAGGTCCCGTGTGAGGTAACGAATATTCGAATTATAGTAAGTATAACGCAGAGACTGTCACGTGGTTTACCCGTGCGATAAAATTGACAAACAGGGATTGCATAGATACTGTTACGGCATCGGCCGCATTGCTTATTTCTCCACAAGGAAGTGACACGAGTGCAACAGACGACATTGAAAGATGGACCGATCACCCTCATGCTGATCGGTGGGGGGAGCCGCTGCTCGTCATTTATCGGCGCCCTGAGAGCAATCGAGCAAAAAGGGCTCAACGTGACTTCCGTGGTGGGGTCTTCAACGGGAAGCATCATAGCTGCCCTCTATGTCGCCGGCATGACCACCGATGAACTATACGCCGAGGCCCTGGAGCTTGATGCCGGTCGGTTCAAGGATATCAGCCCCGCTGCCATGCTGACCGGTTATGGGCTCTGCAGCGGTGAGGCGCTGGAACAGTGGCTGAGGGAGCGGCTGGAGGGGAAAACCTTCAGGACCCCCGGCCGTTGCCCGTTGCGGATTATCGCAACCGACATCCTGAACTACGAACCGTTACTCTTCAGTGCCGAGACGACGCCCGACCTGGAGATAGCAACGGCTGTCCGCTGTTCGGCCGGGGTCCCCGGCGTGTTTGCCTGCCGCCGGCTCAACGTGGCCGGGCGGGAACGGGTGCTGGTGGACGGCTCACTAATGGCCGGGCTCGTGGAGAAGCAGTTGGAGCGCAATGAAAAGACATTGGTGCTCAAGACGGTGTCGAAGCGGACGTTGCACCACGGCAAATCCGCGCGGTTTAATCTGGAGAGGTATGCCCATGAACTGCTGACCTATTTCATACATGGTCAGGAAAAGGAGTTCGTCAAGGGGGGCAAGTGGAAAGATACCATCCTCATCTATTGTGCCGACATCTCACCGGCCCGTTTTTCGCTCAGTCGTCAGGAACGGCTCTATCTGCAGGAGCAGGGATATGAGCAGACGCTCCAGTATCTTGAGTACAAGTGGGGCATCTGACCAGTTGTCATAACGACCTGCTATGCTATGCTTTTAACAATGCCTGCCGCCTTCCTTTTCCCTGTCAGCCGCACTTCGAGGTGTTATCATGATGTTCTTCCGGTGTCTCATTGTTTTGCTGTTTCCCCTTGCGCTGTCCGCCTGTGCCATGTTTACTGCCTGGAAATCCATACCGCCGCCCGGAGGGTGCGACCAGTGCCACACTACCCCGATCGGGGGCGACTGGCAGGTGGCGTACAAGGCGCCGATCCTGTCGGACGAGCGGAACCGGCCGTATTTCCAGACCCCGGAATATACCATGCCAAGGCAGGATCAACCGTCATCGGTCCTGGACGTGCGCAAGGTGGAGGAACTCAAGTGCTTTGAATGCCACAAATCCCCGACTCCGGCCCATAGTGGACGGACTGGCCGTTTTCACCACTAAGGGAGCATATGAACCGTTTCAGCCGCAAGACCAAGATCGTCGCCACCCTCGGCCCGGCCAGCGCTACTCCGGAAAAGATCACCCGCCTCATGGATGTCGGGGTTGATATCTTCCGGTTGAATTTTTCCCATGGCTCCAATGAGGAAAAGGGGCGGATCATCGAGCTGATCCGTCAGCTGTCGCTTAAGCGTGGCAAGGCGGTTGGCATACTGGCCGACCTGCAGGGGCCGAAGATCAGGACCGGCCGGATGGAGAACGGGGCGATTCCCCTCCGGAAGGGGGAGCTGATCGACATCACCACCGACGAAGTGCTCGGACGGCCAGGGCTCATCTCCACCATCTACAAGCCGCTGCCACTGGATGTCCGTCCCGGTTCCCGCATTCTCATGGACGACGGGCTGATCGAGCTTAAGGTCAACTCCGTGGAGGGGAACCTCGTCCACTGTGTCGTGGTGGAGGGTGGGGTCCTGAAGGACCTGAAGGGGATCAATCTGCCGGGAGTGGATGTCTCCAGCCCATCCCTTACGGATAAGGACCGCATCGACCTGGAGTTCTGCCTGGAGAACAGGGTCGACTACATAGCACTTTCCTTTGTCCGTAAAAGCGCCGACGTGGAGGACCTGAAGCGGATCATCTTCGAGCGGGGGCTGCATATCCCGGTAGTTGCCAAGATCGAGAAACCCGAGGCCTTACGCAACTTCAAGGCGATTCTGAAAGAGGCCGACGCGATCATGGTGGCTCGTGGCGACCTTGGCGTGGAGATCAGCGCCGAACGGGTGCCCCTCATTCAGAAGAAGATCATCAGGGCTTGCAACGAAGCGGGGAAGCCGGTCATCACCGCCACCCAGATGCTGGAGTCGATGATCTTGAACTCTCGCCCCACTCGGGCCGAGACCTCGGACGTGGCCAATGCGATTCTGGACGGCACGGATGCGGTCATGCTCTCCGGCGAGACCGCGTCCGGCTCCCATCCGGTGGAAGCGGTACGCACCATGGCCAAGATAGCGCTGGATGTGGAACAGAGTGAGCTCTGGCGGTTGCCGCCGCGCCCCATTGCCCACAGCAACAACATTGCCGTGGCCGTGGCCGAGGCCGCCTGCCACGCTGCCACCACCCTGAAGGCCAAGGCGGTGGTTGCGTTCACCCAGTCCGGGAGCACGGCCATGCTGGTTTCGAGGTTCAGGCCCCAGATGCCGATCATCGCCTTCACCCCGGTACGGGAGATCGAGTGCAGGCTGGCATTGTATTGGGGGGTCACCACCTTTTCGCCGGGTCCGACACCGGATACCGACTACCAGATCCGGCTGGTCGAAGAAACGCTCCTGGCCAAGGGGTTCAAGAAGGGGGACGTGGTGGTGATCACCATGGGGGTACCGGTGGAGAGCAGGGGATCAACTAATCTGATGCGGGTGCACAAGCTGGGTGCCGGCGGTTTTTACGAGATATTTTGAGAAGTGTTTGTGGAGGAGCCATGCGCAAGCTGTTCGATGAAACCAGTATCAAGGGGATGCTGCTGAATAACAGGCTGGTCCGGTCCGCCACCTGGGAAGGTATGTGCGCTCCTGACGGGAGGCCGACACAAAAACTTGCCGCCTACTATGGGAATCTGGCCCGCGGTGGGGTGGGGCTGATCATCACCGGCTACGCCTATGTCCGGCCGGATGGCAAGCAGTTGCCGGGACAGCTCGGGGTGTACGACGATGCCTTTGCTGAGGAGTTGGTGGCACTGGCCGGCGCGGTCCATCGGGAAAGCGGTCGGATATGTCTGCAACTGGTCCATGTCGGAGGCCAGACAATGGCCAAGGTTGCCGGGAGGCAGCCTGTCGCTCCCTCGGCCGTGGCGGTCGACCAGTACCCCGAGACGCCGGCAGAGCTTTCGATGGAAGACATCGCAGCCCTGGTTACCTGCTTTGCAGATGGCGCACGGCGCGCCAGGAGCGCGGGGTTCGACGCGGTCCAACTGCATGCGGCCCACGGCTACCTGATCAGCCAGTTCCTGTCGCCCCTTACCAACCGGCGTCAAGAAGCCTACGGCGGGAGTATCGAGAACCGCTGCCGCTTGCTCATGGAGGTATACCGGGCGGTCCGTAGCGCCGTGGGCAAGGATTTTCCGGTTCTGGTGAAGTTGAACGGCTCCGACAACCTGCCGGATGGACTTGTTCTGGACGATGCCTTGGTGGCTGCCCGCCTGCTGGATGAGGAGGGGGTGGATGCCATCGAAGTGAGCGGCGGCACTCCTGCCTCTGGCAACCAGACCCCGGTCCGCCAGGGAATCGACAAGCGGGAGCAGGAGGCGTACAACCTTCCCCTTGCCTACCGGATGAAGAATGCCGTCAGTTGCCCGATCATGGTGGTCGGCGGGTTGCGGTCGTTTGAGGTGGCCGAGGGGATCATCCGCCGGGAGGAGGCCGATTACGTCTCATTTGCCCGGCCGTTCATCCGTGAGCCCCACCTGGCCCTCCGCTGGCGTGAGGGGAACGAGGTCCATGCCCGCTGCATCTCGTGCAACGGCTGCTTCAAGCCCGGCCTGAAAGAAGGGGGAATCTACTGCGTGGTGGACAGGATCGAACGGGAGAGCCGGGGAGTGTCCCTGTAACAAGCCAGGGATTCCGATTACCGACCCATGGCCAACATAGTCCTGCTCATCGTCTGTTTTGCCGCCGGCATGGGGCTGCGCCGTACCGGCCGCTTCCCCGAGAGTACGCCGGCGGCCCTGAACGGTTTCATCATCCATGTCTCGCTTCCCGCCCTGGCGCTCCTGCACATCCACCGCCTGAAGGTCGATCCTACGCTGCTCTTTACTGCTGGCATGGCCTGGTGCCTGTTCGGAGCGGGATTCTTCGTCTTCCGCCAGGCCGGGCGGCTCTTCAAGCTTCCCGCCGGCACCGTCGGGGCCCTGATCCTGGTGGGGGGGCTGGGGAACACCTCGTTCGTCGGCCTTCCCATGATCGAGGCCTACTACGGGAAGGAGTATCTGGGGATCGGGCTTATTGCCGACCAACTCGGTTCCTTTCTGGTCCTCTCCACCCTCGGCATTCTCGTTGCCACCCTCTACTCCAGCGGCAATGTCACCCCGCGCCAGGTGCTCCGGAAGGTCCTACTCTTCCCTCCGTTCCAGGCCCTGATCATCGCCTTTCTGCTCAGGCCAGTGCCGTTTCCCGACTGGCTCGGTCTGGTGCTGCAGAAACTGGGCGATACCCTGACGCCGCTGGCCCTGGCCTCGGTCGGCTTCCAACTGCGCTTTGCCCGGATGAGGGAGGAGTTGACGGGGCTTTCCATCGGCCTGCTCTTCAAGCTGGTGCTCGGCCCTGCCCTTCTGTACCTGCTCTACGTGGTGATCCTCGGCGGCAGTGGCACGGTCATGCAGGTGACGATCTTCGAAGCCGCCATGGCGCCGATGATCACAGCCGGCATTATCGCCGTGGATCACAAGCTGAACCCTTCTCTCGTCACCCTGATGCTCGGCATCGGCATCCCGCTGTCGTTCCTGACCTTGCCGGTCTGCTGGTGGCTGCTGCAGGGGGTGTGAGGGGGTGCTCTCCCGACCAGCAGCATGACGCCGGCCTGGTTCATTGACGCTTGCCGGTGCCGGTGATATGCTCCGGCCGCGGGGAAATCGTCTTTTCCCGTCATCCTTGCCAGCGCAGGTGAACACCCAATGAACCTTACCCTCACGCCGTCCGGTCATCTGCTGCTGATCGATGCAGCAGGCGGCGAGACTTCGGACGTTTCCGAAACCGGACCATTCAACGCGGACAGGATAGCCCGGGCCTTCGCGGAATCCCAATCAGCGGGGATCATGGCCTTGGCCGGGGGTAAATCCGCTCCCGACTGGCCGCTCTCCTGGATGTTCTGGCGCGATTTCGGCTCCCGTTACCTGCTCCTGCTCTGCCAAAGCCAGCCAACCGCTGAGCGGCTGGAACCGTCACCCCCCCTTGATGCGGCAACCCTCGCCCATCTGACCCTCAGCATTCCCCCCATGTCGGGGGCCGAATACTGTACTCCCGAAGCGCTTGCCGCCATCTGGAGCGCGCTCGACGCCTGGGCGCTGGATTCGATAGCCAGGGACACGGAGGGGCTGGCCGGCTTTCTGCACCGGCATGCGCCGCTCTGGCGGCAGGTGGGGCGGGTCTGCTTCCATCTGGCGGAAAACAGGCAGGACCCGGAATTCCCCTTTGCCTTCATGGCGACCTACATCCCCCGCCTGGGCAAAAACGCCCGTGCCCAACATCTCCCCTTAAGCCAGGCGCTCCGTGAGTATGCCGGCGCCAATAACCGTGAAGCGCTGCTGCGTCTGCTGGAGCCGGTACACGAGGCAAGCACCCGCTGTGCCTGGGTGACGGATCTGCTGGAGAGCGGCGATATCTATCACCCGCTGGCATGGACGCCGGAGGAGGCCTACCCGTTTCTGAAGGATGTCCCGACCTTGGAAGAGAGCGGCCTCGTCGTGCGGTTGCCGGACTGGTGGAAAAAGCGCCCCCGCCCGCGGGTGCAGGTTGCCATCGGCTCCAACGTCGGCGAATCTCTTTCGGCGAAGGCCTTGCTCGATTT
>JAJZTK010000043.1 GCA_021849045.1 Deltaproteobacteria bacterium
CCGATGTCGGCTACAACTTCGGCCTGAAGTGGAAACCGCGCCACGATCTCTCTTTCGGGCTCGCCTACCGGAGCGAAATCACTCTTAATATTGAGGGCGACGCCAATTTTATTCCCACGACAGGTTCCGGCTTCAACCTGATCGGAATGACGACGGCGGCCACATCCCCCTACTCCCGTACCCGCATCACCTCAACTGCCTCGACTACCCTCACCCTCCCGGACAGCCTGAGTATCGGCGTTGCCTGGCAGCCGACCGACAAACTAACCCTGGAGTTTGATGCCGAGCGGACCGGCTGGAGCTCTTTCGACAAGCTCCAGTTCAATTTCAACAGTGCACAGTTCGCCGGCTTCAACAACAAACCGGATGCCAAGAACTGGAATGACGTCTGGGCTTACAAAGTGGGCGGGCAGTATGCGTACTCGAAGAATATCGATCTGCGCGCCGGCTATGCGTACGACGAATCGCCGATTCCCGATTCGACCCTGGGTCCGGAACTGCCCGACTCCGATCGGCACAATGTAACGTTAGGTCTCGGTCTTCACAACAGTTACGCCTCACTGGATCTTGCCTACATGTGGGTGAAATTCATGGAACGAACGGTGAATAACCAGAACATGCAGACGCTCAAGGGTGAAAACGGTACCTTTAACAGCGATGCCCACCTCTTCGGCGCCAACATCACCATCAAGTTTTAACGAACAACAATCGAATCCGAGAGGTGATCTATGTATCCGCTCATCGTAAGACTGCTGCTGGGTATCTCCTTCATGCTGGCCGTGGGGTGCAGTTCCAGTTCGACCACGCCGGACGTGGTCAGCACCAACGCCGTTATCTTTGACCCGACCACCGGCAATGTCCCCTTGCCGAACATCCTGGCAACGGCCACTGCCAAGGACCCGATAAGCCAGTACACTGACCCGGTCACCGGTGTCGTCGGCCTCCGTCCCGCCAACACCCCCATGACCCCGCCCGAGGCGCTTGCCTATGTAAACCTGAGGGAGATGGGAAGCACCAATGCCGTGTCGGGACTGAATGCACCGATCTACATCAGGTTCACCAGCCCCGTGGATCCTGCCACTGTCACGGCGGCAAACATCAAAGTCTTTCAACTCACTGCCGACAGCACCAGTTCGTCGGCACCGGAGAACAACTCCCTCGGCTTCACCGATGTTACCGGGATGTTCACCTTTCAGTACGCCACCAACAGCACTGACCTGTTTCTGTTTCCAAACTTTCCCCTTCTTCCGGGAACGAGGTACCTGTACGTAGTGACCAATCGGGTTAAGGACGCTGCCACCGGCAGGCCGGTGGGCAGTTCGAACGTTTTCGATCCGCTGAAATCCGTAGTTCCGCTTGTCGGCCCGTTTGCCCAACTGGAGGCGATTCGCGACAATTTCTACACCGACACGACCAGGACCAGCATCAAGCTCTCCGGCTACGCCAAGGTCATGAACGACCTGATAACGAGCTCTGCCACCACGACCGTTACGAGCCGCGACGATATCGCCCTGCTTGGCCGTTTCATCACCACGGGGGCCGGTTTCATTATGAAGGATCTCGCCAGCGCCGCATCCCAGATGCCGGTGGAGAGCGCCCTGCGCGCCTTTGCCGCCGGCGCCCCCCTGGGAGGGCTGACCGGCAAGAGCTGGTCAAACACCATCGCCGGCACAACCACCCTCCCCCCTGCGACTTACTGGGGCGCCATCCCCGGGGCCGGGACTGCACCGTCGACTGTTGCCTCCGTGGTGACCGGCACCATCAACAGTGCCGACCTCTCCGTCGATCCGGTCGTTGTCGCCGCCAACAGGGCAACGATGGACCTCACCGGGGTCACCGGCGCCTACAATCCGGCTAGCGGGGTTGTCCAGCCGTTCCGGAGCAGCGGCGTCCTTACCGGCTACTACCATGCGCCCCGCTCGGTGCCGTTCGTCTACATCACGCCCACATCCCCTAACGGCAAAGTGGTGATTTTCCAGCACGGCATCACCGGCCAGAAGGAACAGGTAGTGGCCGTTGCCGGCGCTCTCACCGCTGCCGGATACGCGGTGGCCGCCATCGACCTGCCGTTGCACGGCCAGTTGGCCGTTACCGGACATACCACCAGCGACGTATGGGGGCAGGATTTCATGGCGGTCGGCGCCCCGCTGGCTACCCGGTCCAACATCCAGCAGGCCGCATTCAACCTGAACCGCCTCGAACTCACCCTGAAAACCGGTGGTCTCGTTGCCGCCGGTGTGACGTCGGCCCCGCCGACCGAGATAAGGTTCGTCGGCCTCAGCCTCGGCTCCATCGTCGGCGTCTACTACCTGGCAGGCAACACCACCCTGGCGACATCCGGCCTCCCCTACACCGCAACGACCCTGGGCAACGACATGAAGGGGTTCCTGAGCGTACCGGGCGGCCGTCTCGCCTACCTGCTCAAGGACAGCCCGGCCTTCAGCCCCAGCGTGAACGCCGGCCTCGCTGCCAAGGGGATCATCAGCGGGACCCCGACCTACAACCAGTTCTTCCAGGTGACCCAATCGGTGGTGGACCCGGCTGACCCGGCGTCCATGACCACGCCGCTGGCAAGCGGTCTGCCATCCCGTCTGTCCGGCCGGATCGTCATCCAGGAGGCGGTTGGCGACCAGGTCATCCCCAATGCCAACACCCGCTTCCTCGGCAATGCCCTCGGCGGCCGCGAGATCCTCGGGCCTGCCGGTTCAGCGGTTGCGCCGGGCTTCAGGCAACTCGGCTATCGGGGCGGCGCCACACCGCGCATCCCTTCGTCGTTCATGTTCACCATTAATGCCGGAGCACCCGCGCCCAAGGTGGACTTTGCGGCGGCACAGAGTAACCTGACCGCAACCACACCGGCAGAAGGGTACTTCCAGTTCGACCAGACCGGTGTCAACCACGGCTTCCTGATCGATCCGAGGGTATCGGCCACCAATACCGGCTATGCCCAGTCCCAGATGGTCAACTACCTGCTGCGCGGCGTCGTGGTTGATCCGACTTCGACGGGCGTTGCGAAGTTGGCGGTAAGCCCGGTTCCCGCCGTGGCCAATGATATCCGTCTCCCGAGCGTACTGAAAATTTTCGGGTATTGATCATAAAGAAAGGGCGAAGCCTGCTGGCCTCGCCCTTTCTTTAGCACTCCTGACTGACAGCTTTCACTGCAACAGAAATCAATCATCGTGGTCATGGCCGCGTCCACGGCCGTGACCACGTTCCTCTTTTTCCCATTTCCGCTCTTCCTTCCACCGCTCCCTTTCCTCCTTGCGGTGTTCCTTCCACTCCTTGTCGGGTCGGAAATGCTCGCCCCGGTAGTGATCATGGTCCTCACGGTATGACCGGTACTCCTCATCCCGCAGATACCTGATCCGCTCGTACTTGTGCTTGCGCAGCCCCGGCGGCAGGTGACCGCGGTCGATCACCCGCCAGGGACCGCCGTAGTTCGGGCCCCTGTACCAGTAATTATCCCGGTACAGGTAGTAGGTATTCCCGATGTAGAACATATCGTAGGGAATCCCGACGGCAACATAGAAGCCGAGGGACGGCGGCAGGATGAACTCCGGCGGGGCGGAAAGGACGATCTGGGGCGGTGCGGCTACCGCTATCGGTGGAGCTGGAATCACGGGGACCATCGGCACCCCTACATTGACATTAACGCTGACCTCAGCCTGGACCGCCTGAACCAGGGGCACCGCCACCAGGGCGGCAACAACAACTGCTATTCCTATTCGTTTCATCACATCCTCCTTCAAAAGTACCGGCCAATAAAAAAGCCGGGTGCCACATATCGGTTACGATATTTCGGCAACCCGGCTGTCTCTGGGAGACCCGTGGGCTTTCCGCCCCATTCTCGCGAATGGTTTAGTATTGTCGTCTATCATGTGTGCTACGGTATGTCAGTTAACTACAAATCTGATACCGCAATGGACCGGGCATGTCAAGGAGCTTTGCCGGCAGCGAAGTTCTAGACTCGTTCGTAAGGCTCATAGAGACGCTTGAACTCATCCAGGGCAAAGCGGTCAGTCATGCCGGCGATGTAGTCGCAGATCACCCGCTCTCTGCCGACCTGCTCCATTTTCTTCAGGTATTTGCGCGGCAGCAGGGTCGGATGTTTCACGTAGGTATCGAACAAATGGACAATGTAGCGTTCCGCCTTGACCCGCATCCGCTCCACCTTGTAGTGCCGGTAAAGGTTTTCGTGAAGGAAGCGCTTCAGTTCCGCATTAAGCCTGGAAAGTTCCGGGCTGAACCCGACGACCTGACGGTTTACCCTGCGCAGATCGTCGATGCTCTCGATGTGCCATTCGGTCAGGGATGCCCGGGTGATATCGGTCAGGTCGGTGATAAAGAGGCCAATAAGGGAACTGGTGGTCTGGTATTTGAGCCGCACATCATCGATACAGGGATACTTCTTCCGAACACGGCCGCAGACCATACGCCAGAGCTCAACCTCTTCCAGTTGTTCCAGGGAGATGTACCCCGACTTGAGGCCGTCGTCGATGTCGTGATTGTTGTAAGCGATTTCATCGGCATAGTTGATCAGTTGGGCCTCCACCGTCGGGACCACGCCGGGCAGGAACTCGGCCATGATTTCAGCTGGCCGGTCGTAGGGGGATGAATGTTTGATGAGTCCTTCCCTCACCTCCCAGGAGAGATTGAGACCATTGAAATCCGGGTAACGCTCCTCAAGCTCATCCACCACCCGTAGCGACTGGCGGTTGTGCTCGAACCCTCCGCAATCCTCCATGAGCCGGTTCAGGACTTCCTCACCGGTGTGGCCGAATGGCGTATGACCCAGGTCGTGGGCGAGCGCCAGGGCCTCGGTCAACTCTTCGTTCAGCTTGAGACGTCGGGCAATCGCCTTACCGATCTGGGCAACCTCCAATGAATGGGTAAGGCGGGTACGATAATAGTCACCCTCGTGATTGACGAACACCTGCGTCTTGTACTCAAGTCTCCGAAATGCCGCACAGTGGATGATCCGGTCCCGGTCCCGTTCAAAGGCGGGGCGGTTGTCACGCAGACCCTCATGGTGCTTCCTGCCACGGGACTCGACACTTTTAGCCGCAAATCCGGCCAGGTCGGGTCGTTCCATTGACGCTTCCCAATCCATCTCAAGCCTCCTTTTGCCGGTATTTTATGCCCCCCGACCAGAGGGCTGTCAACCGCAAACTTAACTTGACGACGGTTTTCATGGATGATAGATTTTTAAATCTTTTTTATGTATACAAGTCGCACGGAGTTGATAAGCAAATGCCACACGCAATCCTACGCCAATACATCCACCCGAACATCAGCACCAGACTCGGATCGGACTCCAAGGTCTGCGTCCTGAGCGGTCGGGAGATATTTGCCACCCTGGGCAAAGAGAAGAGCATTGTCATGGCGTGCAACCCACGGATTTCCCACGTTGTCCCGGGAATCATGCGGGCCGCCGAGGAGTTGGACGCACTGGTCATATTCGAGCTGACCGCAACCGAAGGCGGACTCGACGGGGGGTATACCGGCCAGACCCCCGAGATCTTTGTGCACACCCTCCTGGAGCAGGCAGAGCGGCACTCCTTTACCAAGCCATTCGTCATCCACGCAGACCATATAACCGTCAAGGACAGTTCCGAGGCGCTCTTGACCGATGCGCTCCGGCTCATTGAGGCCCAGCGGGCCGCAGGCTTCACCTCCTTTGCCCTTGATGCGTCATTCAACCCGCTAACGGACAATATCCGCATAGTCTCCATCCTTGCCCGTCAAATGGTTGACGCCGGTTACGGCCTGGAGGTGGAACTCGGCGAAGTGCCGACAGTCGGAAGCGAATCGTGCCTCACTACGGTTGAAGAGGCAGAGGCCTTTCTGGACGGGCTGGCAAAGAACGGTGTCATCCCGCATCTTCTGGCCATCAACAATGGCAGCCATACGGGTAACTACCTGGATGGCCAGATGGTCCAGATCGATCTGGAACGGACCGCGGCGATTTATGCCATGGCTTCGGCCCGCGGTGTTTCCGGCCTGGTGCAGCACGGCATCACCGGGACCCCGCTTCACCTGGTCGGGAGACTTGCCGAGTATGGCATCAGAAAGGGAAACATCGGCACCCTTTGGCAGAATGTTGCCCACGCCGGCCTGCCACTCGACCTTATGGACACCATTCGTCGCTGGTCTAGGGATACGGGCCGGGACATCAAATATGCCACCGGTATCTTCAAGCATGACATTGATGCCATCCCCGAAGAAAACGTGAACCTGATCGCAGAAATGGCGTACCGGGAGGCCCGGGAATTCATATCCGCCTTTCACGGCAAGGGGAGTGCCAGCCGCCTGGCCCAACTGCTCGGGGCGAGCCGGTGCGGGTGATAGCCGGCACTGCCAGGGGCCGCCGCCTGGTCACTCCAAAGGACAATACGGTACGACCAACGGCAGACCGTGTCCGGGAGGCACTGTTCAGCATCCTGACCAGCCGTCGGGAGAACCTCGCCGGATGCCGGGTACTGGATCTCTTCGCCGGAACCGGAGCGCTGGGCATCGAGGCGTTGAGCCGCGGGGCAGCGGATGCTGTTTTCGTTGACAGCCATCATTCGTCCCTCCGGCTGGTGGAGAAAAACCTGACTCTGACCGGGTTGGCAGCCAACGGTCGGACAGTGGCCATGGACGCCCGTCAGGCCCTGGCACTCCTGGCCCGCCAGGGTGCACGGTTCGATCTGGTGTTCTGCGACCCGCCCTATCGGGATCTCGAACTCAGGGATCAGGTGCTTGCGAGCCTGGGGAGCAGTGAACTGCTGGCGGCAGATGCCATCGTCATCATGGAAGGAGCTGCCCGCAACCAGGTACCGGAAACCGTCGGCCTTCTGCACAGGGACGACAGCCGCATTTACGGCGACACCGCCATAACGTTTTTTACCCTATCGACCGGAGAGTAGTCATGCCACGGAAAATAGCCGTTTATCCCGGCTCATTCGACCCGATCACCTACGGCCACATCGACATCATCAAGAGAGGGTTGCGGGTCTTTGACAGCGTTATCGTAGCCGTTGCCCGCAACTCCGCGAAAAACGCCCTGTTTTCCATCGACGAACGGGTCGATCTGATCAAAGATGTTTTGGCTGACAATCCCCGAGCAAGAGTTGACACCTTTGAAGGGCTTCTGGTAGACTACGTCCGCTCTCAGCAGGCCACGGTCATCATCCGCGGCCTGCGCGCCATTTCGGATTTTGAATATGAATTCCAGATTGCCCAGATGAACCGGAGCATTACCTGCGAGGTGGAAACCCTTTTCATGATGACCTCGGTTCCCTACAGTTACCTCTCCTCATCCATCGTCAAGGAAGTCAGCTCGCTCAAAGGGCCGATCGACAGCCTGGTGCCGCCGCAGGTCAAACAAGCGCTTGTCAACAAGTTTTCTTCATAAACACCCATAACAAGGAGACCCGTATGAATCCACTAGCCGTAGAACTCAACGAGATGCTCAGCCAGAGCAATCCTTATGTTCTGGAGATGCTGTCCGACCTGGGCAAGAACCTTTTCTTCCCCAAGGGAATTCTGACCCAGTCGGCCGAAGCCAAGGAAAAGGCACACAAATTCAACGCCACCATAGGGATCGCCACCGAAAAGGGCGGCCCGATGTACCTCCAGTGCATCCAGGACAAGCTTACCGCCTTTGACCCGAAGGACATCTACCCCTATGCGCCGCCGGCCGGCAAGCCGGAACTGCGCGCACTCTGGCGAGAGAAGCAGCTGCGGGAGAACCCTAGCCAACAGGGGAAACACTTCAGCAACCCGATCGTCACCAACGCCCTCACCCACGGCCTCTCAATCGTTGCCGACATGTTCGTCGACGTAGGCGACCACGTGATCCTGCCGGACATGCTCTGGGGGAACTACAACCTCACCTTCGGCACCTGCTCCGGTGCCATCATGCGGAAATTCCCGACCTTCACCGTGGCTGGCGGCTATGACGTCGACGCCTTCAAGGCCGAGCTGAAAAACAGCGCCGAGGAAAAGGGAAAAGCCGTTGTCATCCTGAACTTCCCCAACAACCCGAGCGGCTACACCCCGACTGTGGCCGAGGGTAACGCTATCGTTGCCGCCATCAAAGAGGTCGCTGAGAGCGGCTGCAACATCGTCGCCGTCACCGACGACGCCTACTTCGGCCTCTTCTACGAGGAGAGCATGAAGGAGTCGCTCTTCGGCAAGCTCGCCAACCTCCACCCGCGCATCCTGACGGTCAAGCTCGACGGCGCCACCAAGGAGGAGTTCGTCTGGGGCTTCAGGACCGGCTTCATCACCTTCGCCGACGGCAACAGCTTTGAGAACGCCCGGGTCATGACCGCTCTGGAAAAGAAGGCCATGGGAATCATACGCGCGCGGATCTCCAACTGCCCCCACCCCTCCCAGACCTTCGCCATCGAGGCGCTCCGCTCCCCGAAATTTCTCGAACAGAAGGAAGAGAAGTTCCAGGTGCTGAAAGGCCGCGCCCTTAAGGTCAAGGAAGTCCTCGACAGCGGTAAGTACGATTCCGCCTGGACCTACTACCCGTTCAACTCAGGCTACTTCATGTGCCTCAAGCTGAAGACCGTCGATGCCGAGAAGCTGCGGGTCCACCTCCTCGACAAGTATGGCGTCGGCGGCATCTCCATCGGCAAGACCGACCTCAGGATTGCCTTTTCCTGCATCGAGGAGAAGGATGTCCCCGAGCTGTTCGACATCATCTACCAAGGGGTACAGGATCTGGCCTGATCATCCTGCCACACGGAACAGGGCGAGGGGTGGGTCCCTCGCCTTGTTTTTCAGGAGGACGAATGATTACCAAAGAAATGACCATCGGTGAAATCATCCGGCTCTATCCGCACACCACCGCCATCTTTGCCCGTTACGGCCTGGAATGCAACGAATGCCAGATTGCCGACTTTGAGGAACTGGCCCATGGCGCCGGTGTCCATAAGGTAGACATCGACCAGCTACTCAAAGACCTCAACGAAACTGCCGTGAAGTGACCTATTGAGTGGTTGCGCGCCACTCTCAACAACACGACACACAATGACCGACTCGATTCCTCCCTACGCACGATTCTTTCCGAAAGGACAGCGGGTCCAGCTGCTGCTCCCCACACGGGAAGGCACACCATTCATTGAATGGGCGGTGGTGTTTACCCTGCTGGACGATCTGCTGGAACTGCGGCTGTCCCGGGACAGACTGCCGACCGGTATTTCGCTGGGGCTGGGTGTCACGGTCGAACTCAAAATCATTCGCGACGGAACCGTATATGCCTGCCGGGTGCTCGTGGTCGGTGAACCTGAGCGGGAACTGCTCAGTGTCCGACTGGTCGGCGATGTCATCATCAGCGATCTGCGCGAATATTTCAGAATCGACGCCTACCTTCCGGTTCGGTACGTCATTCCGGACACAACTGACACCGAAGCGCTCCATGAGCAATGGATCAACCGCCGCGACCGCATTGCCGCCAGCAAGGACCAGTCGGCAATATTTTTCAGCGGCACCTTCTCATCAAGAGACTCCGGCGGCACCATACAACCCTGGGCTCAACTCCACCCCATTGCCGCGAACATCAGCGGTGGCGGCATCAAAGTAAACATCCCCGATCCCCTGCCAAAAGACACCTACCTTTTTATTGAGCTGTTTCTTCCCCTGGTGCCGCCGCACGTTGTGGAGACAGTCGGCAAGGTGATCCAGTCGGAAAGACTGCTCACGCCTGACGATGCCGCGCCCACCTACCAGACTGCCATCACGTTTGTCTTCATTGACGAACATGATCGCGACGCCATAATCAATTACATCACCACTGAACAGATCCGCCGTCTGCGTGCCATGCAACGCACCGAACCGACGTTACCGCCGGCCACTCCGAAACGCCCCACCTTCAGGACCGTTGCCAAACGTTGTGCAGCAGGCCTTATCATCACCATCCTGCTCTTTGCTCTGACGCGCTACTTCTACCATTACAACCAGGGACACGAGAAAAGCGAAATCGCCACCATCTTTGAAGGCGGCATAAAAAAATATCTCGAACAGCTTCGCCAACACCCTGCGCCATAAAGTGTACACTTTCACCACTAATTAATGTAACATACAAACCCACAGCGTACTCAACCCGAGAGCGCTTTAACCATCCGACACACTCACCTACCCGCAACTTACTGTTTTTGCGCGTAACATAAGGCCAAACAGCAAGTTGGCACACTATTGGCTATAACAACAATCGATCTACTCCGGCATCCCATGCCACCCAGGAGGCCACACGGTGCTTTACAAGTCTGTTACCGAGTCATTCAACGAGTTCATCGTCGATCGCAACGAACGCAAGTGTATCCGCTGCAAGGTCTGCGTTCGCCAGTGCGCCTATGACGTCCATTCGTTCGTGGAAGAGGACAACTACCTGGCCGAGGACAGTACCTCGTGCATAGGCTGTCGTCGCTGTTCCGCGTACTGTCCCACCGGCGCCATCACCATCCGGGTCAACGAGGAAAACTTCAAGAAGAACGAATCCTGGTCGGGCGCCCACATCCGCAACCTCTATGCCCAGGCCGATACCGGCGGCATTCTGCTGGCAGCCATGGGGAATCCGGCCAAGTACCCGATCTTCTGGGACCACCTGCTCCTTGACGCCTCCCAGGTTACCAACCCGTCCATCGACCCGCTCCGGGAACCGATGGAGCTCAGAACCTATCTGGGGAAAAAGCCCCATTCCATCGAAGTGATCCGCGACGAGAAGAGCGGCAAGCCGAAACTGGCCACCAAACTTGCACCACAGTTGAAACTGGAGTACCCGTTCATCTTCTCCGCCATGAGCTACGGTGCCCTGAACCTGAACGCCCACAAGGCGATGGCCGCGGCGGCCCAGGAACTGGGCACCCTCTACAACACCGGCGAAGGCGGACTGCACAAGGATCTGTACCAGTACGGCAAGAACGTCATCGTCCAGGTGGCGTCGGGCAGGTTCGGCGTCAGCGAGCAGTACCTGAACGCCGGTGTGGGGATCGAGATCAAAGTGGGCCAGGGAGCCAAGCCGGGAATCGGCGGGCACCTCCCCGGTGAAAAGGTCAATGATCAGATCTCCGAGACCCGGATGATCCCTATGGGCTCGGACGCCATATCGCCGGCACCACACCACGACATCTACTCCATCGAGGATCTGCGCCAACTGATCTTTGCCCTCAAGGAAGCGACCAATTACGAGAAGCCGGTTTCGGTAAAAATCGCCGCAGTCCACCACGTGGCCGCCATTGCTTCGGGTATTGCCCGGGCCGGCGCCGACATCATCACTATTGATGGTTTCCGGGGGGGGACCGGTGCGGCACCGCAGGTGATCAGGGACAACGTCGGACTCCCGATGGAACTCGCCCTGGCCTCGGTTGATGCCCGCCTGCGGGACGAGGGGATCAGGAACCAGGTTTCCATCGTGGTCGGCGGCGGGGTGCGCAGTTCCGGCGACGCCATCAAGGCCATCGCCCTGGGTGCCGATGCCATCAACCTGGGCACCTCCACCCTCCTGGCCCTGGGGTGTACCCTCTGCCAGCGCTGCTACACCGGCAAGTGCCCGTGGGGGATCACCACCAACAACCCATACCTGGCCAAGCGACTCAACCCGGAACTGGGTGCGGAACGCCTGGTGAACCTGGTCCACGCCTGGGGTCACGAGATGAAGGAAATCCTCGGCGGCATGGGCCTCAACGCCCTGGAATCGCTGCGCGGCAACCGCTACAAGCTGCGCGCCATAGGCCTTTCCGAGAACGAGATGAACATCCTGGGCGTCATGCCCGCCGGAGAATAGCACAATGAAGCGAATCTACACACTGGAAGACGTCTGCATCGGCTGCCACCTCTGCGAGGTCGCCTGCATCACCGAGCACTCCCGTTCCAAAGATCCGGTAAAGGCATTCCTGCACGAACCCGAACGACCCATCTCCCGCTGCACGGTAGAGGAGTGGGACGGCGGCGTGATCTCACTTTCAACCACCTGCCGTCACTGCGACGAGCCGGACTGCCTGCGGGCCTGCATCTCGGGCGCCATACAGAAAAACGATAGCGGCGTGGTCCGGATCGATACCGAACAGTGCGTCGGCTGCTGGTCCTGCGTCATGGCCTGCCCGTACGGCGCCATCCAGCGCAACCTCGCCAAAAAGAAAGCCAACAAGTGCGACCTGTGCCCGGACCGGCTTACCCCGGCCTGCGTGGAAGCCTGCCCCAACAGGGCTCTGGTGTACAAGGAGGGCTCACAGAAATGAACTATGTGATCATCGGCAACTCGGTCGCTGCCGTGGGGGCCATGCGGGCCATCCGCGCCAGCGACCCGACCGGAAACATCATTGTCGTCTCCCGGGAAAAGCACACCGCCTATGGACGACCGCTCATCTCCTACCTGCTGGGCGGGCTGATCACCGAAAAGCGGATGCCGTACCTTCCCGACGATTTCTACGAAAAGAACCGGATCAATCTCCTCCTGGGGAACGAGGTGGTCGGGGTTGACACCAAGGCCAAGAAGGTGAAACTGGCCGACGGCGACGCCATCGCCTATGACCGCCTGCTCATCGCCACAGGCGGCGACCCGTTCGTCCCCCCCATCATGGGGCTCGAAGACCGGGACAACATCTTTACCTTTACTACCTGGGACGATGCCGCGAAACTGAAGGGGATTGCCGAGGAGATCGAGCGGGCCGTGGTGATCGGCGGCGGCCTCATAGGGCTGAAGGCGGCCGAGGGGCTTCACCTCCTCGGGAAGCAGGTCACCATTGTCGAACTGGCTGACCGGATACTGTCCGCGGCCTTTGACCGCCCTGCCGGTCGCATCGTTGCCAAGAAGATGAAGGCCAACGGCATCGAGGTCATCAACGAGGATACCGTGGTCAGCATCGAGGGCGAAGGGTCGGTCATCACCGGCGTGACGCTCAAGTCCGGCGACTTCATCCCCTGCGACTCGGTGGTCGTTGCCATCGGCGTCCGGCCGGCGGCAAGCTTCCTCAAGGGGAGCGGCATCGAGGTGAATCGCGGCATTGTCGTTGACGAACGGATGCAGACCAGTGTGAAGGGAGTTTATGCCGCCGGCGACGTGGCCGAGGCTAAAGACTTCTTCTCCGGCACCAAGAACCCGATGCCGATCTGGCCCGACGCGTACATCCAGGGGGATATCGCCGGCAGTGCCATGACCGGCGGCGACAAGGACTACCCGGGTGGCCTCGCCATGAACTCCATCGAGTTCTTCAAGGTATCGACCATCTCCATGGGGATCACCAACCCGCCCGATGGGGATGAGTTCGAGATCCTCACCTACCTGGACCAGGAAACGTATACCTATCGCAAGATCGTTATCAAGGGAAACACCCTCGTCGGCGCTGTCCTGGTCGGCGAAGTTGACCGGGCAGGCATCTTTGCCGGGCTCATCCGCGACCGGGCCGACATAACCTCCTACAGGGAGGAACTGCTGCGCCCCGGCTTCGGATTCATCAACCTCCCGAAAGAGGTACGGAGCGCGCTCTTCGCTCCGGCGGGAAAAGTGACCGAGCACGGGCAGGTAGCCAGGGCCGTCGGCCACTAGGCCGAACCATACGTCTTGCCATGACCAGACAGAGGTTTTCAGACATGAAAAGCATCCGCAAACCGACACATAATTTCCAGAAGGACATCTCCAACTGCGGCCTTACCGGCTTCATCTCCACCACCGGGAAGCAGGTGGAGGGGAGTGTCATCATCAAGTCCATCGCCCTGATGCACGACCGGGGCAACGGTCTTGGGGGCGGCTTTGCCGCCTATGGCATCTACCCGGAGTACAAGGAGTTCTTCGCCTTTCACCTGATGTTCGAAAACGCCATGGCCCTCCAGTTGACCGAGGAGTACCTGGGCGAGCATTTTGCCATCGAGCAGCACGAAGACATCCCGACCCGCCGCATCGCCGCCATCACCAACCCGCCGGTCTTCCGCCGCTATTTTGTCCAGCCGCTGAAGACCAAGGAGTACCAGGAGGCGATCGAGTACCGGAAGATGACCGTGGAGGACGTGATCGTCAGCCATGTCATGCGGATCAATCACGAGATCGAAGGCGCCTTTGTCGTCTCTTCCGGCAAGAACATGGGTGCGTTCAAGGGGGTCGGCTACCCCGAGGAGATTGCCGAATTCTTCCGTCTGGAAGAGTACAGCGGCCACATCTGGACCGCCCACAACCGCTTCCCCACCAACACGCCGGGCTGGTGGGGCGGTGCCCACCCGTTCACCCTGCTGGACTGGTCCATCGTCCACAACGGCGAGATATCCTCCTACGGCATCAACAAGCGCTATCTGGAGATGTACGGCTACCTCTGCACCATGCTGACCGACACCGAGGTCGTGGCCTACCTTCTGGACATCCTGATCAGGAAGCACGGCCTGACACCGGAACTGGCCGCCCTGGCCCTGGCCTCCCCCTTCTGGGACAAGATCGACCAGCTCCCGGCCGACGAGCGGGAACTGCTCACCGCCATCCGTCAGGTTTACGGCAGCGGCCTTCTGAACGGCCCCTTTGCCATCCTTTTTGCCAGCAATGAGGGGCTGATCGGCCTGAACGACCGGGTCAAACTGCGCCCCCTGGTCTGCGCCGAAAAGGATGACTTCGTCTACATGGCCTCAGAAGAATCGGCTATTCGCGAGATCTGCCCGAAACCGGACCGGGTCTGGGCACCCCGCGGCGGCGAGCCGGTAATCGCAATGCTGAAGCCGGGAGTAATCTAAAGACAGTGAGGGGTGAGGAGTGAAGTGTGAGAAGCGTATTTTCCCCTCACTCCTTACCCCTCACTCTTCACAGATTTTTGAGGTGGTTATTATGAAAATAGATGCGCAGGGCCTTTACTACCGGGAGCTCAACAACAAGGTCAAGGCGGCGGTGACTGCCGGCGCCGACAAGATCGAGCTGATGAACGTGAACGGTCAATACTTCATCGGCGACGGCATCAACCGACCGGTGACCATTACCATCAACGGTGTACCGGGCAATGACCTGGCG
Source organism: Deltaproteobacteria bacterium (assembly GCA_021849045.1). Lineage (GTDB taxonomy): Bacteria > Desulfobacterota > Desulfuromonadia > Geobacterales > DSM-12255 > Geomobilibacter. The sequence goes on from JAJZTK010000043.1 coordinate 14,975, forward strand.
GCCTTCATGAACGGCGCCACCATCATTGTCAAGGACAACGGCCAGGACAACATCGGCAACACCATGAATGCCGGCAAGGTGGTAGTTCACGGCCACGCCGGCGACGTTCTCGGCTATGGCATGCGTGGCGGCCGGCTCCACATCCTGAAGGACGTGGGGTACCGCGTCGGCATCCACATGAAGTCGTACCAGGAAAACCGACCGGTGCTGATTGCCGGCGGCAAGGCAGGCGACTTCTTCGGCGAGTACATGGCCGGCGGGGTGCTGGTGCTGCTCGGCATGTTCAGCGATACGCCGGACAAGGCGAAGCACGGCTTCTCACTTGGCACCGGCATGCACGGCGGCGTGATCTATATCCGTGGTGGCGTGGACGAAAGCCGCCTGTCGCGCGAGGTCGGGGTCTTTGAACTGACAGCGGACGACCGGAAAGATCTCGAAATATATCTAAGGGATTACTGCAAAGACTTCAAGCTTGACTATAAGGAAGTAATGAGCGAGTCGTTCGTGAAGATCCTACCCAAGAGCAAGCGACCGTACGGGAACATGTACTGTCCCATGCCACGTTGACTCACGTCAATCTACCACCTGATTAGTACCAATCTTCCGCAACACACTCTCCCCCTCCCTTGACGGGAGGGGGGCGGGGGGGTGGGTGAAGCTGCAACCAGCGGACTTCGTGGCAACTTCCCCCCCACCATCACCCTCCCCCGCCAGGGGGGAGGGGATTTTTTTCAAGCGGGCGGAAGATTAGTGCTAATCAGGATCTACCAATACCTGTTACTGATGAACAAAAAGCGGCTGCCTGTAAGCAGCCGCTTTTTGTTCATCGCAGTAACTTGACCGGTGCAACAGTGCCACTTACTCCGTAAAGGCCTCAATCTGCCTTACCAGTTCGACAACTTTTGCCACGACCAGCGCCTCAATCTGCTCTCCCTTCGCTGAAGAAGCCTTTGCCGGGTCTCCCCAGATGCCTCCGGGCCAGAACTTTCGTTTATTGCGCACCAGAATACCTGTCGGAAAGTTCGGATACTCCTCTTGTCCGGTACCTTTTACAAGATGGGGATGGCTATGGAGTATTCTTGATGTTTCGATCTCGCCGGCATGTGAATCACCGGGGGTTTCAACCAACGTCCGCCCTTCTTCTTTGGCCAGTACGTATTCGGTGACGACCGCGACCCTGCTCTCGGCAAGTGCTGCCAGAAGTTCTTCTCCCACCTCCTGAAGTGCAAGACAGTGGGCTCCACCTGCGTGGCCGGACAAGATGATAAAATTTCGCAGTCCGTGAACGTAAAGGCTGTTTACGATATCGTACACCAGGGCCTTGAGTGTCGCGGTCCTGATGGATATCGTTCCGGGATGACAGGAGGTGGAACGGCAGTTGCCGTAATTGATCGGCGGCGCGACAAAGAGTGGCACAAGTTGCGAAGCCTTTTTAGCCACTTCTACCGCCTGCATGGTGTCGGTGGCAAGTGGCAGATGGTCACCATGTTCTTCCACCGAGCCGACCGGAATCAGCACTGTCCGGGTCTTCACTAATCCGTCGCTGAATTCCGTCATGGTCAACTCTTCTATCAACATGGAGCAGATCCTTTCCAGCGACTTGTCAGAGCAGTTCCCGGCGAGACTTGATAATGGCATAGGCGTGGTCGGTAATTTTTGTAAAGGCAACAATGATGTCCCCATAGAGCAGCCCAGCATCCACTGAACAGAAGCCACCGCGCATTCTCAGAACGTGATTGCGGTGCATCAGCTCCTCCAATAGAGACACCTCATCCTTAAGTTGACGTGCAGTTGGCAGCAGATCACCTTCATCTCCCTCTTCCGCTATTGCCAGCGTAACTATGGCAACCGTGGCATCAGAGAGACGCTTCAGTTCATCCATGGCCTCGTTGGAAAAGAGGATATGGCTCTCCTTCTTATTGGTAAGGTAGGTGAGTACAGCCATGATGCCGTCGCCCATATGTTCCAGGTTGTTAACCGTCTGAATCAGCAAGGGTATTTCCATTGATCGTTCGGCATCGAGCGGCTGACGGGAAACCTGGACCAGAAATTGAGAGATGTCCCTGTGCAGGACATCGAGTTGTTCCTCCTGCTGACGTACTAACGACACTTTCGTGGTGTCAAAGCGATTGAAGAGTTGCATGGTTTCATGGAACATTGCCAGTGCCGTCTCTCCCATGCGCCGAGTCTCGTTGCGGGCCTGCATGAGGGCCAGCATCGGGGTGTTGATAACGCGCCAGTCGAGAAAATGCGGCCGAGGTTCGATATCTCCCTTGCGCGCCCCCGGCAAAGTGAACAGGGATGAACGGGTAAAAAAACCGATTAATGGCAGAAAGAGTATGATGCTGAAGATATTGAACAGCGTGTGGGCATTGGCGAGATGCCTGGCCACAAGCGAGTTCGGAGCCATCAGGCGGGCAGATGAGAGGGTGTTTACAAGGTCGGCAGTAATCGTATCCCGATCGGGGGAAACCAGCACAACCGCTTTGACAAAGAGCGGAAACGCCAGCAGCGTAAGAACAACAGCGAGGAGCGAGATCGTCACATAGAGGTATGCTGTCCGTTTGGCGGCCGGGGTACCGTTGATGGTGGCAAACAGTGTGAACGCGGCAATGCCGAGAGACTCACCGACGATCATGGCAATACCGTCGCCGAAGTTCACCAGACCGCTACCGGTCATGGCTATGATGACGCCCGTGGCCACGCTGTTGGACTGGATCAGCAGGGTAAGTATGGCACCGATGAGCACAGACGAGCCGCGCCAGGAGAAAACATGCGTACTGACTCCCTGAATCACGGCGCTCTGACCGATCGGAATCAGTCCATTCTCCAGAAGGCGCATGCCGAAAAACACCAAGCCTGCCCCAAGGAGAAGGTCACCAATGTAAAGGTTGCGACGCTTCTTGCTGAAGGATCGTAACAGTACTCCTGCCAGAATGGCCGGAAAGGCAAAGATTGTACTTTGAAAAGCGATGAATTGGACGGCGAGAGTTGCACCGAGTCCGGTCCCGAGCAGGACGCCCAGGGCCTGATAGAGCGAGATGAGGCCGGCGTTGACAAAGCCGATGACAATAACCGACGCGGTTGTGCTCGACTGGAGCAGAACGGCAAGACCGCTGCCGATAAGCGCAGCGGCAAAACGGTTACCGGTAATCCTTTCGAGAGCGAAACGAAACCGCTCCCCTGAAATTCTCTGGAGCCCTTCGGACATGGTCTTCATCCCGAGGATGAAGAGACCGAGTCCCCCCAGCGCCTCACTCAGCGAAGAGAGCGGCATGAAGCGTTTACTCCTTGGTTATTTTACAATCCGAAATGGAAAGACAAAGTCGGGTTGGGCTGACTTGGATGTCCCTTTGTTATAAATATACAACTTCACACCTTTGACATCTGCAAGGTCGATGCGGAAATAAACCAACCCGTTAACCTTGGCACCGGGGATGATCGTGCCGGCATGCAGCGCCTTGGTATAGATATCCTGCGGGTATACTTCATAATAATAGGGGATGTTTGAGCTTTGTTGATTCCGGAAAGCAGCCTTTTCATAATCTTCAAGATAGTAGAAGCCTACATAGGGGTACGGAATAAGGTAATACAGGTCCTTGGACAGGATCTCCTTCAGTTTTTCCGGGGTCAGGGCAGAGTATTGACGCCCCTCGTTATCGAGAAGAATAAAGGAATCCTTATCAAAGGCTATCTCGGCATTACCCTTATTTTCTATCTCCAGGGCAAAGGAAGCCACCCCACCTTCCAGTTTGTAGTCAGCCATTTCCGGGGAGGAATTGGCTACGGAAATCCGGATCGACTCTTTACTGATGGTTAACGAATTGCTTGAAGGATCTATGATACCGTTCCCAACCGGTTCGGGGACGACCTTTATGGCACAACCTGCAAGAAAAATGGCTGACAGCATGAAGCCAACTACAATCTGCCTCAGCATTGGTATCGCCTCCAGATTATGGAATTATACGCATAAACAATCATCGGAATTCGGTTGGCAGCGGCGCCAGATATTTGCTCGCTCGCTCCAGCCTTCTTGCCTTTTCTGCTGCCTTGGCCTTTGACCTGGCAACCAGGTCGTCGGCCTTGCGCGCTTGTTCAGCCACGGCACGCTGCACTGTCTGCCTCTGCTGGGCCAGTTTTCTTTCCAATTGTGGATCAATGTAGAGCGGTTCGGCGGTCAGCCCGACTGGGCTGGTGGGGGCGTCGGCATATTCGGTAATTTCGAAGCTTTCGCCCTTTTCTACCAGCACCCACTCCACGCGCCGCTTTTCAGTCAGCTTGTCGGCCTTGAACGATGATGGCATTACCGAGAATTTGACACTGCTTTCCCTGTTGTTACTTGGTTTCAATTTTCTGCAGGCAATGATTATGTCAAGCGGTGCCGTGATGGAATCACGCAGAAAAAGTTCCACTTCCTTGGCCAGCGTGAGTGATTTACTGATATAGACGTCCGGGTCCTTTTCCGTTGCCATGTCCCCTTCAATCATCAGTAGTGCATCGCTACGTTGTTTGAGTATTGCCTCAACTATAGCAAGAATCTGCTTCTTTGCTTTGCTGTCCAGACTCACTGAATCATTCACCAGCTGTACCTGTCCCTTGTGTTCGCCAATTGTTACCGCCTGAGCCGCCGGAACCGGAGCAGTGAAAGCTGACAGGATAAGCACTGTAACTAGCCAACCCAAAAGGCTTCTCATCTTGCCTTGTCCACGAGAAAGAGAATCTCAAATCGTCTGTTTTGTCGCCGACCGTCATCGGTCCGGTTGTCGGAAATAGGAACCGATTTACCCATCCCCTTGACGAATATCCGTGCCGGGTTCACCCCTTCGCGGGTGATGAGGTAATTGGCCACGGCAATAGCCCGCTTCAAAGAGAGATCCAGATTGTACCGTACTGAACCAATACTATCAGTATGTCCGTCCACTCGCAAATAGGACCACCGGGAATCTTTTCTGATGATTTCACCGATCTCTGCCAGGGCCTTTTTCACCTCTGGTGAAAGCTCGCTCTGGCCGAACTCGAATATGGTGTCAGGAAGGCGAAACTTCTTGTACACGGATACCGTATCACTGGATTTTGTCCACTTGACAGGTTCAGCCTCGTTCTGCACACCGACGCCATACGTGGGAGTCGTGCCGGTAATACGGTTGATGGTATATTCCAATGCCCTGCTCTCCCGGTCCAGCTTTCTCTCAGAGGGCCTGACAGCCTCTTCCAGATTGTCAGGAGAATCGTCGACCTGTTCAAGCAGGATATTGGGAGGAAGGGCAACAGGAGTTGCCGAAGTGGGGGCTGGTTGCGATTGTACCAGAATCTGGCCATAGGGCTTGATGACGATCTCTTCCCTGTCGGGATCGACCGGAACCTCGAATTTGCTGACCGGAGCCGGGGCAACGGGAGCCTTGACGAGAAGCGGAGTTATGGGAATAATCTTTACCCGCTTGATTACATCCTTTTTCCTATCAGGGCCTTCATCCTGGGTTTGGATGCGGGGAATGGGCTTGATGTAATTTCCGAGGCCCTGACAGGTGCTGAAGCCGAAGAGAATACGCCAATCAGGAGCAGCCTGGTTGACGCCGGCGCCGGCAGCAAGATTTAACGTTAAATGGGGAGAGAAGTAGAAGCGAAAACCTGCAGAAGCTTCAACGGGAGAGTCGGCATACTCTTTTGCATCTCTGCCGGTAAGTTCAAGGGTCACTTTGGAGCGTTGACCGGGATTATACTCAAAACCAAACCCAAAAGGGATCTCGTAGGATTTTGTTCGCTCCGGATTGTCACCCAGCGCCAGATAACCACCGTACGCATGAGCACCGATCTGATCTACGCGATAAGAGGCGATTATGCGCCCCCCGACATCCGTTGTCCCGTTTATCTTCAAATCTTCGGAAATGGCCCTGCGAAGAAAGACATCACCACTGAGTTTGAAGTTGTCTTTGCGCTTGCCGTAAAAACGCAACTTCGAACCGATGTCGGCAGTGCCTCTGCCGGAGCGTGATTCCTGGTTGTTGAGAAAAAGGTTTGGATAGGTGCCGTAGGCTTCCCAAAACGGACCTAACCCCAGCGTCAGGGTGGCAGGAATGATAACTGATGAGCCGTTGGGACCATTACAGGCACTCCCCCATAAGCCAATGCAGACATTGCCAGAGTCAATTGTTTCGGCAGACGGGACAGACATGAGACCAGTGGCACCGAATTGTGTCGGATTCGCCGAGGCAGTTCCCGTAAAAAGAATAATCAGAGCTAACGTAAGGAAGGGCTTGTTCATGGGGTTTTAACAATGTATCCCAAAAACAGTTGTTAATGCAACGCCATATTTACCCGGCAACGCGCTCCTTCAACTCTTTTCCGACCTTGAAGAAGGGAAGTTTTTTGGGCTTAACCGGGATCGCTTCGCCGGTTTTAGGGTTCCTGCCGGTGTAAGCTTTGTATTCGTTAACAACAAAGCTGCCGAATCCGCGGATCTCAATCCGTTCACCGGCAAGCATTGCCTCTGTCATCGAATCAAAAATAGTATTGATGATCTCTTCGGCCTTTTTGTAGGAAAGACCCTTTTGGGCAGCAAGTGCCTCAATTAATTCCGACTTGTTCATGTTGTGTACCCTCCTCGGAAGAACGGCTTGTTGATTTATGTGGGGTCAACAGCACCCTTTAAGGTATCGTTTTGCAAGGAACTGGGCCTCGATCTCCCGCCCCTGGTTCATCAGCAGCGAAACGAGCCGCTCGGCGCACACTTTCTGCAGTGATGCATCGTCAAGAAGTTTGGCGAAGTGATCTATTGCCGCCCCGTCCTCACCCTTGAGAGACCATACATCACCAATCATGACCTGGGCTTCATTGACCAGCAGTCCGTTTTCCACCATTAGTCCCAGTTCGATCAGTGCCTCGTCCAGGCGTTTGGTGAACATGAGCAGTTGCGCCAGGCCGAGGCGAGTCAAGGGATTAAACGGGTTGATCTCCATAGATGCCCTGAACAACCGCTCTGCTTCTGCAACGTCACCTTTACGAAACGTTAAGGCACCCAGTTCGTACAGCAGAATGTCGTTTTCCCGTTCGATTGCAGTCAGCTCGGTAAACGCTTGAAATGCAGCATCCAGGTTCCCTTTGTGCAATTCGATGTAGCCATATGCAAATTTCTCGCCCAAGTTAGCATATCGGTCAGCAAGCCCCCCTGGCAGGGCCTGGGTCAACAGATGGAAACGATCCTCCAGAGACAACGATTCTTCCGTATTATCAGCAACATCATGGTGTTGCGAGGAATGACAGCTGCTGCACCCGTGATGACCGTGATCCATGTTGACCGGGGATATAACCGACGGCGAATCCATCCCCCTCATTAAGTTTTCAGCCTTTTCCCTGACCGCTCCGTCTTCTGCCAACTGGATGACCAACTCAAGATATTCCCGTGCCTTGGCTGTATTGTTCTGATTCAGGTACAGCTTAGCCTCTTTCATGTTCATTTCTGCCAGTCCGTTTCCGGCCACTGTCATGCCCGCATTCAGCATAGCTCGCAGAGCTTCGCCCTCATCACCACCGGGGAGCCGTTCCAAGGCTTCACCATAGGCATGTCGTGCATCAGCAAAGCGGCCATCGGCCAGATAACTGTCGCCCCTCTCCTTTAACTGACGACAATCCTTGCCAAAAAGTTTCCTAAAAAACATATCAGTATCTCCTGACCCGCTATAATGTCACGCCGGCTTTAGAACCGTGATGCTCTCCATATGATATGTCTGGGGGAACATATCCACCGGCCGGGTTTTGGTCACCAGATAGCCGCTTTTCTGCAGTAGTGCCAGATCCCGTGCCAAGGTTGCCGGATCGCAGGAAACATACACAATCGTAGCCGGGCGCAACTCCGGAAGTAACTTCGCCAAGCCTGCCCCCCCCACTCGCGGTGGGTCAAGGATAACCAGATCAAAGCGCTTGCCCTGCACTATTAACTGTTGAACAGCCTCAACTGCATCACCCTGACGAAAGTCAGTGGCGTACAAGCCGTGCTGAGAAGCGTTTCGACAGGCGTCCCGCACTGATACGCTGTTATCCTCTACCCCGAGAACTGAGCCGCATTTCCGTGCCAACGGAATGGAGAAATTGCCGTTGCCGCAATACAGATCGAGAATATTCTGCCTGGTTGCAGTGGTTGCTTCCTCAAGGGCCAAGGCTACCAAAAGACGGTTTGCCTCGTAATTCACCTGGGAAAATCCGCCGGCAGAGAACGTAAGAGTCAGCTCTTCTCCTTTGGCGTTCACGCCATAGGTCAGTGAGTGGTTCCCGCAGATGGACTCCATGGTGTTCTTGCGCCCACTTTGGACAAGAATGCCATGAATGTTGACAAGTGACGGGAATAGATCCCGTAAGACACGTCGCAGTTCGTCGTGCCTGGACCCGATGTAATGGACGGTTGCCACTGTCTGTCCGTCCTCCCCGGTTACCAGATCCACCTGAGGTATTTTGTCCGGCTCAGGCAGCGTCTGCAACATGTGCCGAATCTCCGGCAATGCCTTGTTGATGGCCGAGTGGGCCAGAGGGCAGTGGTCAGGGATGTTCACAACGTAATGGGAACCAGAACGATAGAACCCCATCTGAATGGCACCCTTCACATACCTGATCTTAAGTTGTATCCGTGCCCGATAGCCATACTGCGTGGGAGCAGGGATAATCGGCAAGATCACGTCACGCCCAATGCGGGCGTTCCGCCAGAGGAGTTCGGCAAAGATCTCGCCCTTCCACCAGAGCTGACGATCAGGAGGAAGAAACTGCCAATCACACCCACCGCACATGCCAAACACCGGGCAGGGTGGCATTACGCGCTCGGCAGACGGCGTAATGAGGGACTTAAGCTCACCGCGACAGTAGGACGACTTCTCCTGCACAACTCTAATACCGGCCAGATCACCTGGTGCCGTGAACGGTACGAAACAAGCCTTGCCATCCAGGTGACCGAATCCCTCACCACCAAAAGCCAGCTTATCGATCTGAAGCGTTCTGATCATACGTGCATGGCGATCATGCCAGATGCAGATCGTTTGTGGTGCTTATGCAGTTCAGCACGTGCAAACCGCTCAGCAAAAAAGGGGGTGGAAAAATATGGCAGCGAGTGACGAACAAAATTATCAACAAGATGACTACGAACTGCATCAACTTCACCGGAGGGGACTCCCATCTTATCGAGGGTTCGGCGGTAGAAAAGTTTTTCACCACCAAGAGCAGAGAGCTCATCCGCAGAAAGTCCCTCGTTAGCCGTCAAATGGCCGATCTCAATCTCGCACCGAACGTCCAGGAGGACATGATGGAAGTCGCCATAGTAGTTGCGAGTCCGATCATAGAGACGTACCTCTAACCCATTTCCCAGCTTGAACAGATGAAATATTTGCATATAAGATGGGCCTTCCGCCAGACAAAGACGTCTCTATGATCTATGGCGACACATGAGCGCACGAAAAAAGGGCTAGCTTGCGGCTAACCCTCTCCAGATTGTTGTGACAGCTCACGAAGCCTGTGGCTAGCCATGGCACTACACGCAATGTAAATACGACAAATGTAGCGAAAAATCAACCAATTTCCCTTGAGCGAGTAGCGAGAAAATCAGCTGATTGAGCAATTGACGTTACGGATTCAGGCTAAATATCCACTACCAATGACGCCGGGAAACTGCATGTACAAAAGGAATATAAAAGGCAAGCCCGATGATTGGGCTTGCCTTTTATATATTCGACTGAACAAATTATTTTGTTTTCTTTGTTGTTTTTGGTTTTGGTTTAACAGATTTAGTTGCCAAATTTTCAGCACGGACAGCGCGGGCCTTGGCAAGGTTTGCAGCAAGCCCCCGTTCTTCGGCAGTCTTACGACGTGCATCCGAAAAACTCTTGGCAGTCAGTGACTGGGTACGGGAAATTCCAAACTGTTTACGATACTCACCCGGTTTCATATTGTGTTCGGAATTGAGATGACGGGTAAGAGTCTTCATTTTGCCCTTACCACAGATCAAGCAGATTACTTCGTCCTTTTTAAAAGCTTGTTTCACGGACAGTGTCGGTTTGGCAGTTTCTTCTGCCGCCGCCACACCAATCGCTTCTCCACTTTCAAGGGTCTTTAGTTGTGCATACACCTGTTGAATTTCTTTGAGAAGTTCTTCCCCTGTCAATGGTGTCGTGGATGCGTGAGCGCTGACTATTTCTCCGACCAGTTCCAACAGTGTTGCCATAATAGACCCCCAATAATTTTTTTTACACTTTGCCACAATCAGTCGTCACATTACAACAAAGACTTGAGTAAAATTTATTACCAGACAACTTTTTCCCAAAGTTTATCTCAAACACCAACAGCAACTTCCAAATTGAGATTAAATACCTCTAGAAAGGATGTCGATGCCGTACATACGGCTTTGCAACGATCTGAGTGATCTTGCCCACCATCGACAGACACCCTGTTAAGCGAGTACACTTCCTGACAACAGTAGTCACCATAAGAAAACCGGTTACTGTAAAATTCGGGTACAGAATGGGCACGAAATGGGCACAGACTTGACTGACATAGTGGGGAATAGGCTTTTGAATGAGCAGGTGGGGCGATCTTAACTATATGAAGTATCGGGTAGGAGGCGGAATTACTCCCGCCGACCTCCCACACCACCGTACGTACGGTTCCGTATACGGCGGTTAACGTTGAATGCTGAAAGCGGTAAAACTGGTTCAGTAGTGATATGAGTCCCAGTTTTGTGAAGTAGGATCTATCGAAGGCTTCATTCATGTGCGAGGCTCCTGAGTTCCACCAGGGGCCTCGCACATTTGTGGCACTTCTCCATGCCCGTTCCTCTGACAATCCCCGGCCCTTCGTCAGGCGAAAAACCAAGCTTTCGTTTTCGCGTCTGGTCAAACTGTTTCTGAATCTTCATAGGTATTTTATCAGCGGGGGTTGAAGATATTCATCCCTAGCACCTTAGCACCATCAATTCTACCAGACTTGAATTCTAGCCTTTCCTTACTCCTCAATTCTTCCGACGAATCGTAACACACACCCCTGCTATGCAGGTTTGAGTCTTCGTTAACTTCAATGGACCAATTCTTCCAGTGGTAATTTAGTTACTTCCCTTGATAAATGCCTCTTTGCAGTGCTCGGAACAGAAGTAGAATATTCTGCCATGCCGCTCTACGGTGCTTGTAGCGGATGTTGATGGGATACGCATGCCACAGACAATGTCGATGACGGTGTTGTCCTTTTGATAGATGGGATGGGTTTCCAAGCGGAGATATGTATCGACGAAATCGAGAATTCGGTCTTCAACCCAACCGGCTAGGGCCTCTTCATCGTCGTCAAGCGGGAAGGTTTCTTCATAACTTTGGGTGAATTCCATCAATATGGGGAAGATGTTCAGATCATAACTGGCGGTAAAGCGTTCATTGTTCCCCGGTGACAGGGCGATGCGCAACCTGACGGTTGCCGGAAAACGCGGCGTGTGGGCGAACTCGCAAATGCAGCTGAAATCGGCATCGGTATGCAGAACTTCGATCTTCCCGTTGTCAAAGTGCCGATTCAGTTCCTCCATGCGAGGGAGAATCACCGTTTCGATCCATCGTCTGGCAACGGCGGCTAGCCGTTCCCGCTGCTCCAGCAGCTCTTTCATGCTATTGTCCAGTTGCTGCTGCTTATCGGCAAGCTCGTGTCGGTGCTCTTCCAGTCTGTTGGAAATCCGCTTAGCTAATGTGCTGTTCATTTCCATGGCCAACTCCTCGCCAGCGACGGCAGTTGTCATTTGCCGACTTCATTAATCGCCTTACGAATTGCCTGGTAACTTATATCTTCTCTTCCCACTAGATTTACATGCTTACCGGTTTTCGTGTTCGAGACGACTACCGTTGGCGTTGCTTCGATCTTGAATGTTCGGGAAATATTCTCATTCCAGTTCATGCCGGAAGCAATATCCGCGTAGTTCATTTGATGCAGCTTGACTCCATATGGAGCAACTGCCTTCTGAACTTCCTCGGGAGATGGAGTTTCGGTTTCCTTTGCCAGATCGTACAGTGCCTTGCGAAGCTGGATATATTTGGACTTTTGATACACAAGGAAATCCAGATTGTAAGGAGTGAAATTGGTGGTCTCCGGATGGACCGGTATATCAACAAAGCCTATCTTGGCGATTGAGGCGATTTTCGGAAATATCTCTGCAATGGCCGGTTCGGCCCTGCGGCAGGCCGGACAAAACCAATCGCTCACGAAATAGATAATGGTGGTACTGTCGGTCTTGCCGAGAAACATGTTCAACTCGGCTGCTTCCGCCTCCTTTTTGACTCCCAGAATAGCGCCGGACAGCCCAAGGATAAGAGCAAGCAACACGGTAACGATAAGCCTGATATGATCTTTCATGTTATTTCTCCTTGATAGGAGCCTGCGCCATTCGCGCAGGACTACAGTAATCGTCATCAGATAAATTACCGCTGCGATTGTGAGACAAAGTGGGCACCATTTACCGATGACGAATTTCTGAACCCAGATGAATTGCAGCTCAGCGCCTGCCGCTGCGCACAGAAGAAAAATGACAATCTTATCCATCCAGGCGAACCGTTTTCGGAGGAACAGCGTACAAATAAGAACACTGAAAAACAGGACGCCGAACCAGCCGAAATTGAGGCCGAAAATGGTAAAAAGAGCGGCTTCGCTGCACGCACTGGTACAGATATTCAAGGCAGACATGACTGAAAGAACCAAACCGGCAACTGCGCCCAGCAGGAAGATGACAGATGCCGTCATTGAAAGGCGGTCAGCCAAGATCGAATGCCTAAGTTCCAAACTGTGAAAATGGCCAGCAACTCTCATAGTATTGCCCCCCATTATTTCCGTTCAAGTTCTCGGCTTTCTTTCCCAAGGCATTCCTCCTAGCCAGCGACGGCAGGCGCTAGTCAATCACGAAACTTGACATGACACTCGGCGCACGCTTCCTCTACCTGTTTGAAGGCCGCCTTTGCCCCGGCAACATCACCTTTCTTCGCCAGTTCTACGGTGGAGATTACCGCCTTATCCAGTTTCGTGGCCAGTTCTACGAATCTTTTCCTCTGCTTGATATTCTTGTGCGGTTTCGATTTTTTCAGATCCGGAACCGCAGCAATAATCTTTCCTGCCTCCGTCTCAGCTTCAGCCACATCGCCCTTCTCCAGGGCCGCTTCCAGTTTGGCTGATGTCACGGAAAACATCGGCATCATTTCGTGCAGTTTCTTCATCTGAAGGTCGGCCGTTGCCGTTTTGCCATGTTTCTCAGTTCCGTGGGCAAACGCCGCCGAATTGATGGCCAGCGATCCCAGCACTAGACAGAGTATCCTTGTTATGTTCCTGTGTTTCATTATCTCCTCGCAGACTTCCTGATCAATGTTCTTTCACCTCCAGGAGCCAGACATTGTCTCCCTCTGCCTGCCTGCCCAGTTTGTCAGTCACCCTCCAGCGCACCCTGATCGGCATTTGCACCGTGAACTGTGCCGGGTCTTTCGGCTTAAGCACGCCAGCCATGTCGAAGACCGAGTGAAACAGGTCACCGGCAAGCTGCTTTCCATCCTTGGAGAGCAGCTTTAACTCCTTGACGTCTACCGGGCGATCGAAAAAAGCGTTCACATCTTCAATCTCTTTTGATCCTTCCTGATTAGTACCAATCTTCCGCAACACACTCTCCCCCTCCCTTGACGGGAGGGGGGCGGGGGGGTGGGTGAAG
>JAJZTK010000205.1 GCA_021849045.1 Deltaproteobacteria bacterium
TATGCTGCTTATCTCGTTGTTGCGCTTGGGCGCGATTGTTTGCGTCAGGTCGCCGCTGGTCAAGTGCGCCAGGTAGCCTAGAATCCGGTCGAGGGCATCGTTGACCGTCTTGAAGAGCAGGGCGCTGAATATCATGCCGAGCAGCACGAAAACGGCCGTGGACGTTACGGCCTGTGCGGTCGACAACGACCGCCCCGCCACTACTGCAAGGACAATGCAGGCGCTGTAGCACACGCAGAGGAGAATGATCCGAGTGCGAATTTTCAGGTGAAGGTATAAGTTGAGTAGGAAGCTCATGTTTGTCTCCGCTGTTTACCGGTGATACTTGAGGTTTTTTATATCTATCGGCAAAGTTGCTGATTACTTTTGCGAAAAATATACTTTTTGGTAACGATATCGAAAAAAACAGCGTTTGAATAGCATCTTACGGGATTTTGCCCCTCACTCGTCCGCTGCCGATTATATTAATGGTTTTCCCGAGGTGGATTCAATGGTGAAAATACGCATACGCGTCAATGATATGATGCAGACGAACTATGTCTATTACCTGACGGAACCGATGGGCAAGAACTTTCATCCCGACTTCAGACCAGATCTGACGCCGCGGGAGATGCTCGAACTGGGTGTGTTCGGCGGAAAATACATGACCGACTGCACCGGGGAGTTCCCCGAAGACTGGTTTGCCAATGCCAGGCTTTGCCACGAGCGCCATCGGCCCGAGTTGAATTTTTTCGGGGTCAATGCCTCGAAACCGCTTTCCTACTGGAGAGAAAAGGGATGGATTCACACCGATGACCCGCGGGGATGGTTCCAGTGGTACTGCCGCTACTACATGGGGCGGCGCTGCTCCGATGATGAGCGTCAGATCAAGCGGTGGAAGGCGATGGCGCGGCATGTGGCGCAGTTGCGGAAACACTGCCCGGAGGGGCTCCTTTCCTGCCGCAGGAAGCAGCGCCAGGCGCTTCTGCACTGGGCCTACGACAGCCGGAAAATTTGAGCTGCCCCGGCCGCCGGGAATATGAGCAGCAAGATGGCGGAGTGAATTTTCACGGCAAAGTAACCGGGCAGGTAAACCTTACGCCATCACTTTGCGTTATACTTGACAACGTTCGGGCATTTTTTATCCAAGGAGGAACACCATGAAAAGAATTCTTATTGCCCTTGCTGCCATCTCCATTTGGGGAATTCCGGCCATAAGCTCGGCGACCCCGCCCCGGCCCGGGGGATACCTTGCCGGGTTTCTGGGGGTGAACTTTCCCCGGGATGCCGATGTTTCCACCTATGATTATGCTTTTGATGAGAGCTATGATGACGAGGTCGAGTTCGATCCCGGCATCGCGGTGGGGGGTGCCGTGGGGTATGATTACGGATTCCTCCGCCTGGAGGGGGAGATTTCCTATCGGCATGCGGAGATTTCCTCTGTCACCGATGCCCCGACCGGGGCGTCTTACCGCGGCGTGGATGGTGATTTCGGAGCGCTGGCGTTCATGGCCAACGCCTTCTTCGACCTGCACAACAATTCCCCGATTACGCCCTACTGGGGGGGCGGCGTCGGCTTTGCCGTCCTGAGTGCCAGTGATGTCACAAGTGCCGATGGCCTGCTCTACGAAGAGGGTGAGGATACCGTATTCGCCTACCAGGCGGGCGCCGGGGTGGAGATTGCCCTCAACCCGTTCCTCTCCCTCGACCTGGGGTATCGCTATTTCGGTACGGCAAAAGGGACCATTGACGATGACTCGGACCTTTCGACAAAGTTCAAGATGGAGAGCCATAACGCTCTGATGGGGGTCAGATTCAAGTTCTAGGCCTGTTTGCGGCAAGGAAGGGAGAAAGCCCGCTGCGAGCGGGCTTTCTTTGTCTGGAGCGTGAAGGGGAGGCATATGGAGCAGCGCATTCAGGAAGAAATCAGACGTTTTGTGGCGGAGAGCCCCGCGAACCGTTTCCCCGACGATGACGGCCCCTATTTCGATGAGCCCCTCGTGGGGTTCGCCGCGGCCGATGACCCGCTTTTTTGCCAATACAAGCGGATCATCGGCGATTTTCATCTGACGCCGGGCGAGCTCCTGGAAGGGGCGGCAACGGTCATCGTATGGGTGTTGCCGGTTGCGGAGGCCACGCGGATGAGCAACCGGCTGGAAAGCGACCTGCCTTCCCGCAAATGGGCGCTCACCCGCAGCCACGGCGAGACCCTGAATGGCCTGCTCCGGAGGCACCTGACGGCGTATCTCGAAGGGCTAGGCCGCCGGGCCGTGGCGCCCCAGTATTCCCCCCTCTGGCTGGAGTTGCCCGAAACCCCTGCCGGCATTGCCTCCACTTGGTCCGAGCGCCATGCGGCCTATGCTGCCGGACTCGGCACCTTCAGCCTCTCCGACGGCCTGATTACGGAGCGGGGTGTCGCGCATCGGGTGGGGAGCGTCATCACCGACCTGATGCTTTCTCCCACCCCCCGTACGTTTGCAAGCCATCGCCACAACTGTCTCCGGTACCGGGAGGGGACCTGCGGCGTCTGCATCGGCCGCTGTCCCGTGGGGGCCATCACCTTTGCGGGGCACGACAAGGCGCTCTGCCGTGAATTTGTCTACGGGACGGCTCCCCGCCGGGTAGCGGAGCGCTATGGCGTTCCCCATACCGGTTGCGGCCTCTGCCAGACCCGTGTCCCGTGCGAAGCAACCGTGCCCCGCGGGAAAAAATCAATGGTATAGGAAATTTTAACTGGACGCGGCGTGTCGTGATGATTAATATGGAATGAACGTTCATTCCGTATTAAGAAGGTGTAACGATATGCTGAAGCCAGACAAGCGTGATGAGATCCTGCGAGCAGCCCTCGAACTGATTGCCGAGTACGGCTTTCACGGCGCTCCCATGGCAATGATTGCCGTCCGTGCAGGGGTGGGCGCCGGGACCATCTACCGTTATTTCGAAAACAAGGATGTGCTCATCAATGAGCTGTATCGGGAACTGGAAGATAAAATAAGGGAGTATATCCTGCCTGGATATTCAACTGAGAGGCCCATCCGCGAGCGTTTCGTGCACCTGAATACGAAGCTGTTCCGCTTTTTTATCGAGTTTCCCCTCCAGTTTCGCTATTTGGAACAGTTTCACAATTCACCATACGGGGCGGCTTACCGCAGGGACAAGATACTCGGTGAATCCGACGAGAAGGACGTGTTCATGCGGCTCTTCGAGGACGGGTTGGCGCAACAGGTCATGAAAGATCTCCCCATACTGATACTGTTTTGCCTCTCCTTCGGTCCCCTGATTACTTCGATGAGGGATCATATCCTCGGTTTCATAAGCCTTGATGACATCATGATCGAGCGCATTACCGAAGCCTGCTGGGACGGAGTGAAGCGGTAGCATTGGCGGAAGAAATGCTCCGGGCTTTGTTTTTATCGCTGGAGTGAATGTTCATTCTTTTTCTTGCGGCTGACAACCCCCGAAAATGGTGTGCCTGCCTGCGAAGGGATGAATCCGATGACGTTGTTTATTGTATTGACGATGGTGGTATGGGCGCTTACCGCGATTATTGCGTTAGGCATGAAAGGCAAGTAACCGGTGTGTCGAACCGGCAATTTATTCACAGTACAGGGGTACTTATGCAATTCACCAACAGAGCACGACTGATTACCGTAACTGGATTACTGCTTGCCGGCATGGTGGTGGCCGGTTGCGGAAAGAAAAAAGACGCCGGCGGGCCTCCGCAGGGTCCTCCCGAAGTGGCGGTGGTTACGATACAACCCCAGCGCGTGGCATTGACTACGGAGTTGCCGGGCCGGACGTCGGCCTATCTCATTGCCGAGGTTAGGCCCCAGGTTGGCGGGATTATCCAGAAGCGCCTCTTTACCGAGGGGACCGATGTGAAGGCGGGGCAGGTGCTGTACCAGATCGATCCCTCAACCTACCAGGCGGCCTATGCCAGCGCCAAGGCGGCCCTGGTGAGGGCGGAAGCCAATCTCATCCCGGCACGGCTCAGGGAGGAGCGTTTCCGCGATCTTGTTAAAGTCAAGGCCGTGAGCCAGCAGGATTATGATGATGCCCATGCCGCCCTCAAACAGGCAGAGGCCGATGTGGCCAGCGCCAAGGCGGCGGTGGAGACGGCCCGCATAAATCTCGCCTACACCAGGGTGACGGCCCCCATTTCCGGCCGGATCGGCCGCTCGACCGTCACCGACGGCGCCTTGGCCACCGCAAACCAGGCCCAGGCCCTGGCGACGATTCAGCAGATCAGCTCCATGTATGTGGATGTGACCCAGTCCAGTTCCGAACTGCTGAACCTGAAGCGCAACCTGGCCAGCGGGCTGCTGAAAAACGGCGGTGCTGCCCAGGCAAAGGTCAACCTGCTGCTGGAAGACGGAACCCCGTATGGATTGCCGGGAACCCTGAAGTTCTCGGAGGTTACCGTTGACCAGAGTACCGGATCGATCACCCTGCGGGCGGTATTCCCCAACCCGCAGCAGACTCTTCTTCCCGGCATGTTCGTGCGCGCCATCGTGGAGGAGGGGGTTAGCGAGCAGGCGATCCTGGTGCCCCAGCGGGGTGTAAGCCGGAATCCGAAGGGGGAAGCCACCGCCCTGGTGGTGGGTGCCGGCGACAAGGTCGAACAGCGGGTTATCACGGTTGTCCGGACGGTTGGGGAGAACTGGCTGGTGAACGACGGGCTCAAGGCCGGAGATCGCGTCATCGTCGAAGGAATCCAGAGGGCAAAGCCGGGTGCGCAGGTCAAGGCGGTGGCGTTCGAGGCGAAGCCTGAAGCGGCGCCGGCCGCAGCCGTCGAGAAAAAATAACCGGAAAATCTGCCACTGAGACACAGAGGCACGGAGAAAGACTTAAGAATCCAGCTTTTGGTATTAAGCAAGAAACCTGTCTTTATGCTTTTCTCTGTGTCTCCGTGTCTCTGTGGCAAATGATTTTTTACTCTTTTAAATAGACTCCAAGGAGTTCTTTCATGTCCCGCTTTTTCATAAACAGACCCATTTTTGCCTGGGTAATCGCCATCATGGTCATGCTGGCCGGCCTGCTGGCGATCAAGACCCTGCCGGTTTCCCAGTATCCGCCCATCGCGCCGCCACAGATTACGATCAATGCCATGTATCCGGGGGCCTCGGCCCAGACGGTGCAGGATACGGTCACCCAGGTCGTCGAGCAGAAGCTTAACGGGATCGACAACCTGATCTACATGTCATCCACCAGCGACTCGGCCGGGGCCGTGGCCATCAACCTTACGTTCAAGGCCGGCACCGATCCCAACATCGCCCAGGTGCAGGTGCAGAACAAACTTCAACTCGCAACCCCGCTGTTGCCTCAGATCGTGCAGAAGCAGGGGATACAGGTGGTCAAGTCCACCAGAAACTTCCTGATGATAGTCGGTCTGGTGTCGGATGACGGTACCTTCAACCGGGACGCCCTGACGGACTATCTGGTGGCCAATGTTCAGGATATCATCAGCCGTACCGAAGGGGTCGGCGAGGTAACGGTATTCGGCTCCCAGAACGCCATGCGGATCTGGCTCGACCCTGTCAAGCTGAACAATTACCGCATGACCGTAAACGATGTGACGGCAGCGGTGCAGGCGCAGAATGCCCAGGTTTCGGCCGGGCAGTTCGGCGGCAGCCCTGCGGTCCAGGGACAGCAGTTGAATGCCACCATTACCGCCCGCACCCTGCTCAAGTCCCCGGAAGAGTTCAACGAGATCATCCTGCGTACGAACCCGGACGGTTCCACGGTAAAGCTCAAGGATGTGGCCGATGTCAAGGTCGGCACCGAGAACTACGACATCGAGGCCCGCT
>JAJZTK010000206.1 GCA_021849045.1 Deltaproteobacteria bacterium
CAACAACTGCGATGTTCGCACCCCAAACTCTATATAATGGAGCCTGATCCCCGGTAAGGAGCTCTGTATGGCAACGCCAGCCGCTGGACGAGGCGCAGAGTCGTTCTCGCGGCGAATCGCCGATTTCGTTGGCACAGGGGACGTCGTTCTTTTTCCTGGGGCTGGCTGCTCAGCACGACTGAAGATCCCTGTTTGCGCGGAATATCTCAGCGCGTTAGCTGTCGAGGCCGAAGAAAAAGCATGAACCCGAGATCGGCGGTCTGATGCGCAAGCGTGTTCAGCCGGGCCAATTCCTTGAAGCGAGTACGCTCTTCAAACGGGTCCTCGAGGCACCTCCTGTGATGTTGCCAAGGCCCTCTCAACCTTCTCGGGCTCTGCGCAGGCATCTGACAGGAGGTGGGTTTGATGGGGATGTCGGAAAGGAAGGACTGCTCGATGGAAACACCACGCAAGCGCAGATCCTCGCTCCCGCTACTTGCTGCCGCCGTCTTCCTGGGCACATCGGTGACCGGCTGGGCAACAGGAAACTTCACAACTGTCAAACTACCAAAGGGCGTGTCGATTGAGTTACCCAGGAATTGGGTTGTCCTTTCCAACAACCAACGGATAACGCTGGATACTTTTGTCGAATCGGGCCTCGATCTATCCGGGATTCAGGCGCCACCCTCCGAGCTGCCGTTTGCGGCCAACTACTACGATGATCGTGGACGCACTCTTGCCATCCTCAATGTTCGTTACTATCCCGAGCTCGGCCTCTCTCAAGCAGACGCGCGCGGCGCCACAAGCCAAGATGTGAAGGAACTGGACTCCGCGCTCAAACAGAACATGCTCAAGGAGATGAAGACCCGTGGTATGTCGATAACGTCCTGGAGTGGAACGAACAAAGGGGAGATTAACGGGATCATAGCGTTCGTTACAGACTACCGCCGCGCATCTTTGCGAGGAGCAGGCGATTTTAGGGTGAGGCTAGTAAGGGTTTTCGCCGGCGACGAGTCGTTTACTCTTACGGTATCGTACTTAGAGTCGGCCTCCATAGTATTGCGGCCAATAGCTGATCGCATTATCAGCTCTCTGCAGCTGGCCGGTTTAAGTGCCAGCATCACAGCACCGTCAGCCGCTCCGATAAGCAAGCGATCGGGCATTTCTTCAGTTATGTCTGATCTATATGGTGAACAATGGGTCTTTGTGCTCATTATATCGTTCTTCTGGACCTGGGGTCTTGGGCTCGCACCGGCCGTATTGATACGTTTTGTGTTTATGCGCCGTCCAATTACGAAGGTGTCGGCAATCGTCACAGTGGCACTATGGTGGGCAGTTATGGTTGTGCTGGGCAGTGCTCTTGAAAGTCAGAACAAGCCGCGCACAGCATTGGCGCTTGTGGCACTGGCGTCATATGCGATCTTACGGAAAGGCGGCAAGAGGCTAGCGGGGCCTGCACAGACCGCATGAGGCTGACCTTGGGGAGCGGTAGGCTTCATGGCTTCATGGACGGCGGAGGGGGCTACGCTGAATTGATGCAGGGCAGGGTGGTTGCTGAATTTGGCTCGGGATTACGACGATGAACCAGGAGGAGTGGAACGAGTTCATTGACACGGTCAAGTCGAACGTGCGGCCGTACGCAGGCTACTTCAGCTGGTTGTCAAACCGGGATGTCGAGGAACTCGGTGTGGTCCAAACCTTCCATGAATCGCTCATACATTCCGGTCAAACCCTCTTCCACTCCTATCAGGCCCGGGGTAGGGGTAATGACCCACCGGATTGTGAAGCTAGGTTGTGCGCGGGTGGTCGCGTCGGAATCGAGGTAACAGAACTCGTGGACGGCAAGGCGATCGCGGCGGCAAGGTCTGGAGGAGCAATCCCCTGGGAGCCCTATACGGAAGGGCAACTGTTTGCTCTCGTAGCTGAACGCATTGCCGAGAAGGACAAGCCGAAAAATGTCAAAGGCGGGCGGTATGATGAATACGTACTCGTCGTCTACTGCGATGATCCTCGCGTGCTCGATTATCGCCTGATCGAGTACGTTCGACGTGCGAGGTTTCCGCGCACGACTCTCATTGGGCGGGCCTTCCTCCTGTTCTCTTTCAGCCCGTGGAAGGGGTTCTGTCCCTGCATCGAGTTGAACCTATGCGGCGGCTAACGAGAGGCTCAGCCGGACCTGGGGAGTGGAGTCGCATTGACGAGGTTCTCCAGGTTAACCTCGGATGGGGGCGCGGGTCCCTGCGGGACACGGTTTCGACTTGCTTTTCCGGAGAGGAAGAGCTACTAGTAAGGCAAATGAAGGCGGACCCATCCGAAAGCCTTCCGAAAGCCGACCAGCCCGAAAGCCACCCGTTGACCAAACGAGAAAGCCGGGCCTGACAGCGCCGCGCCCGTCCGGGCGAGTTTCCGGCCGTCCGGAGGTCCGGCAATGGTTCTGCTGGTGCGGATTGTAGGTGCGGACGGCTCTCACGCCGATAGCCGGTCTCTTATCCAACCCCATGCTGATACGCCCAGCCCGATCAGAAGCGGTAGTGCCACGAGCGCAATTCCGATCTTCCAATCTCCCGCTGACGGCTTCGGCAGATTGTGAGTGATGGCCGCGCTGATGCGGGCAAGTGCAAAAGCGAACATCGGGAAGAGGATGCCGTACCAGATGACTTTCCAGAACCTCTTCCCTCCGGAAATCTGGTGATGCTGGAATTGCATCAGCAGGGCAAAGTTGGCGACACCCTTCGAGAGCAGATGACCGGCACCATATACGAGGCAAGGCCCGATGAAGCCGTATGCGAGCCATGCGAAATTGAACCAGAGCGAGGGATGGAAGGCCAGGTAGAGGTCAGCAAGGAACGATAACACGGCTGCGTACAGTATCATGACGGCAGTTGCCAGACCTTGATAGCCCACAATTGGAAGAATCCAGAAAAAGTGCGGCCACCGGATTCCAAACACGGTGGCTTTCGAGTGGCCGACGTCCAAATCGTAGGCGGGATCATATGTCCTTTGCGCCAGCATTCCTCCCCCGGCCGCGCCCGCAATGAAGATCAGCAGAAGGACGAATGTATACAACTGGACTGATACGCCGGAAACCAGCGAGACAATACCCTGCGAGATCGAAATGTAGAGCATCCAGGCCGTAGCGCCGATGAGGAGGCTGTTTGAGGCAAGCGCCACGGCCACGAAATGCTTTCTGGCGAGAAAGCCGGCCACGAACCCACACAGAACTGACGCGGCCGCCGCTACGAGCAGGTTAAGGATGAACCAACTCTCGTACCTCTCCCGCGCAACCTCAACGTCGACACCTTTGATGCTCGACAGGATGATCGGGATGGTGTAGTCACATGCCTTGTAAGCAAAGAGGCTCACGAAAAAGGCAAAGATGCCTGCTCCAACAACTCGGCGCGTCGAGGTCTCTGGCGCCACGGCCACAGAGGCGAACGATTCCGTTTCTGCCATCTACGGACCTCCCAGTGCGAGATAATATCAGAGTTCAAGCTGCAAAATAGGGTGCGCAGATTCAAACCAGGCACCCTTTCGAAGAAGATACAACCAGCAGCAGGAGAGATTTCACCCAGCCTTCGGCGCACCTCTCCGCAGCGTCCGCAGGAACGCCCGGCACTCGGCAGCAGCATCCCACTCGGGTGGGCCTTGATGCTGGAGAAGCGCCGGAGGAGTTGCCGCACCGTCACGCCGGACCGGAGCACCGCCTCTGCCCCGACGGGCGCTGCCGGTTCGAGCCAGATCCCGCGCCGCAGCCGTCCGCATTTCCGCGAACGTGGTACACCGGCCTCCTGCCAAATCGTCACAGCGCGAGGGTTCATATCCGGCTTGCGCGGCGTCATAATGCTCGAGTTCGTTGTGACCAGCCCCATCATGACTGTAGATGATTTTGTAGCTGCCCAAAGCCTCCGACTTCAACAAGGCTCAACAGGGCTCAATAAGCCCACCGCATCCGCTTGAAACGTAAACAGTTGAAAACAGGCGGTTTTCGAATGGTAACGAAAGCTGCCTTGGGCGCAGGGGGTCGGCAGTTCGAATGTGCCCGCCCTGACCAATGGCATCAAGTAGATACGGTCATTTCTGGTTGCCTCCGAAATCCCACTGTAGATGATTTTGTGGCTGCGGCGGTCCGTAATCGGCGCGGTGTGGCAGATCGCCCCGGTGCCCGAGCGCTTGTTTTCAGTGGTTCCCAGGTAGGTCACCTGCACAAAAGGCAGGTGCGTGGGCGACCCCGACGGCCGAGGCCAAGTTGTGGTGGTGCATTTCCCAGCTCTGTTCATTAAGCTGGATGGTGTCACATGTCCATCAATGCTGATAAGCCGCATCGCTGGAAGGCCGACATCGCGGCATCCGTCGATCTCTTCAACAAGTGGTTCTTGGCGTTTGCCCCTAAAGCGTACCGCGAAACTCGCTTAGAAACGACGAAGCAGGTCGAAAGTGGTCTACTGCTGACTCGTGACCTCACAGCCATCACGCCCGAGGTCTTGAATGAGCATCCTGGCATCCTTCCGATTCTCCGCATGGCGACGTGCCCGCCGCTCGCTCGTGACCGGCTCGTCGGATTAGCCGACGCGAACAAGAGTCTCGTGTTGTCCCTGGAACGCGGGAGAATAGCAGTCAGGATGTCTCCCGCCGCTTTGAAGGAGAACCTCGAGCGCGTTTGCGGCACCGTCAAGACGATGCTTGACGTTGACATCTTTCCGTGGCTTGAGGGGAAAAGGGCCGCGAGCACGGATGAACGATATCGGGCCTCTACCATTGTTGCTGACCGGCTCTGCGGGGCGGTCTCAGATCCGATTATTCGCAACGCCCAGGAGAAGCGCCAGTTGGCGCTGATCGGTGATTACCTGGAGAGGAACGGATACAAGCTGAAGCAGCACCCGGCCAGCGTACCACTGTCCGATATGGCGCCGGCCACGTATGCGTTTCGGATGGTGGTGGTAGCTGGTGAATCTCACAAAGTCAACATTCCTGTGGATGTGGTCGTTCAGCCGAAGAGGCCTTCCGCCGATAAGATACCTGTGCTCATCGAGGCGAAATCCGCTGGCGATTTCACAAACGTGAACAAGCGCCGTAAGGAGGAAGCTACCAAGATCCGGCAGATTCGCGCCACGTATGGCAAGAAGTCGCGGTTCCTGCTGTTTCTCTGCGGCTACTTTGATAGCGGCTACCTTGGCTATGAAGCGGCCGAGGGGATTGACTGGATTTGGGAACACCGGATCGAGGACCTTGAAAAGCTCGGGCTCTGAATGACAGATCTAGCAGACAGAGAGAAACGGCGACTGGGCGAGCAGCAGCGCCTCGACAGTTCGAAGAGTGCCATAGAGCGGAATGCGTGGGGCCAGTTTGCGACTCCGTCGGGACTAGCCGAGGAGATGCTCCGGTACGCTCGCGCCCTCGCGGGACGTGTGCGGTTTCTAGACCCTGCCATCGGTACCGGGTCATTCTACTCGGCACTGCGGAACGTATTTCAGCCGGATCAGGTCGAAGCGGCGACCGGTGTCGAATTGGACCCCGGCTTCGCTGAAGTGGCCCGGCAGCTTTGGGCGGGCACCGGCTTGCAGGTAATGGAAGCCGACTTCACGACACTCCCGCCTGAGCCACGGTTCAACCTGATTGTGTCGAATCCACCTTACGTGCGTCACCATCACCTTGCCGCGGCAGCCAAGCAGCGCCTTCAGCATCAGGTCTTGCTTAGGCACCGAATCCGCCCCAGCGGGCTCTCCGGCTTGTACTGTTACTTCCTGCTGTTGTCCGACGCGTGGCTTGAAGAGGGTGGCCTGTC
>JAJZTK010000044.1 GCA_021849045.1 Deltaproteobacteria bacterium
AATAGTTGTTCAGTCCGATGTTGAGCATCTGGATGGTGGCGAGACTCTTGACGTAGAACGGATGCTTGAGCCGTAAGCCCAGGATCTTGCGCATCTTGTCCAGGAGCCTGTTTTTTCGTTTCAGTTCGAAGGCCAGCTTTCCCTCGTCGATATCCCGGCTGCCGGTCAGCCACTCGGCAGCGTCGTGCACCTCGTTGATAAAGAACTCGATCAGCTTCTCCAGCCGCTTGCCGTCAACGCTGGCACCGCGATACAGTACGTCGTTGTTGTAGACGTCGTACCCTTCCTTTTTCATGATCTCCCAGGCAAGGTTGTACGGCTCGCAGGCCGAACTGTTGCCCAGGATGCGCTTGATGCCGGTGGTGTCCTTGCGCAGGTGCCACTGGCCGACCGTACATTTGACCATGGAGCAGGTCTCGATGGGAAACTGGTAGTAGTCCTCGGAAATGAGCATGACCTCCCGGTCGCTGAGCCGGCCCATCTCGCTGAACGCGACCGGAACGACGCCGCTGGCATAGGCCAGCGGTATCTCCCAGCCGTAGCCACTGCACCAGACGGCCTTGATCTTCCCTTCCCGAAACGCCTTCTCGGCATCGGGAACGTATGATTCCGAGAGGTCCAGCAGTTTGTTGACGGCCGGTGAGTAGCCATGGACCTCCTTGCTGTACTCGATGTACTCACGCTGACTTTGAATATCCAAGGGATCCATCCGTATTCTCCTCTCGTTCGCCAAGCACTTCTATGAAGGCTTCTAGTCTGGTTTTAAGCTGCCCCTGGTCGCTGGCCGAATAATCGATGGGTACTTCCAGGATCGGGATGCCGAGCTGCTGGAAATGCTTGAAAAACTCGTGTTTTGTCTGGCCGTAGCAGGGGCAGAACTTGAGGTAGACGTAGAGAATGCCGTCCACGTCGTACTCTCTGGCCAGCTCGCCGGAGAGCTCCACCCTCTCCTGCAACGGTTTCATCCGGGCACAGGGGGCCTGGTCCAGGTACCCGTTCGCCAGGGACCGGTAGGGGTCTCCCGTTTCATCAAGCTGAAAGGATACGTTCTTCAGGCCGGTACAGTGGTCTTCGACCACGACCCGGGCGCCGATATCGTTTTCGATCAGTTCCAGCAGACGACGATCGCCTTCTGCAATGATCCCGCCCGACATCATCAGGCGGATTTTCCGCGCTCCGCTGTCCGGAACGGCTGCCAGCCTGTCGTGGAGTTCGGTGAACAGCACCAGCAGCTCCTCGGGCGGCAGATAGTAAAAGGCCTTGACGAGATCGAGAAAGTCCTTGCCGGTCAGGGGCGGGTTGTTCCGCTTGCGCAGTTCGGAGATGTCGTTCAGTACCCTGCGCACCTTGTTGTACAGCCTGATCTGCTTCCGCACCTCTTCTTCGGAGATCACATTTCCGGAGAGCGCTTCCAGGTCCTCTTTGAAATTGAGGATCTCGGTCCGGTAGTAGTCCCGGGAGCTCGGCTTATTCTTGAGTCTGGGCAGATTCAGGACATCCGTATCGGTGAAGAAGTCGCCGATGGCCTCACCGACCTTCTTGATGCAGTCGCAGGTGTAAAAGGTATATACCTTGTCCAGGGCGGTGTAGAGCGGGTCACCCACCTTGAACGCGCCGAGGATGCTCTTGGTGAAGTCGCAGAAGACCGCCTGGGTAATCTGCTCGCCGGTGGCTACGACCTCCGTGTTACCTGCCTTGAACAGCCTGACCTGGGCAACTCCGGCCGCATTGATCAGTTCCAGCGGTGTATAGGTGCAGAGGTAACCCACCTTCTTTCGTTCGTCGGCGCCGGTGATCAGCGACTCGTGCTGTTTGGCGATCCGGTTTTCCACTTCAGTCAGGTCCAGGAAGTAATCGGTACCTTCGGCTGTTACCGTCTTTGCCGCCGTGGCGAAGTACTGTTGGGCGTAAACGGCCGCGCCGAGTGCGCCGCCGAAGATGCTGTCCAGCCTGGTCGGTGCAATCTGGTGCTCCAGCAGATCCTCCAGGGCCTTTTTCATGCCGATGTTGTTGGAAACCCCGCCGGAAAAGGCCAGTTCCGGCTCCAGTCCCATGCGGCTGAGCAGGTTGCGGATACGGCGGGCGGTGGCGAGATGGATACCGGCGGCGATGTCTTCCGGCTTCTCACCACGGGCACGGAGCGAGACGACTTCGGATTCGGCAAAGACCACGCACTGGCTGCTTATTTCCGCAGCCTTGGTCCCTTTGACCGAGATCGGGCCGAGTTCGGACAGAGGGATCTCCAACAGTTCCGCCACCTTCTCCAGAAAACGACCGGTGCCGGCGGCACACTTGTCGTTCATGATGAACTCGACAACCTTGCCGGTGGCGGGATCGACCTTGATGGCCTTGGAGTCCTGTCCGCCGATGTCGATGATGGTCTTGACGTTGGCATTGAGATAATGTGCTCCCATGGCGTGGCAGGAGATCTCCGTGACGATCTGGCGCGGGATACCGGGGAACTCCATGGCAACCCTGCCGTAGCCGGTACCGACGATGTAGTCGATGTCGGAACGTGCCAGGTCTGACTTCTCCAGGAGCTCGTCGAACAGCTCGTTCGCCGTCTCCTGCATGTTGATGCCGGTGGGGGTTTGGGCAGTATAGATCTCTCCGTCGGCCAACAGGATCGCCTTGCCGGTGCGGGAACCGATGTCGATGCCGATTACCCGTGCATTACTCACGCTGGCAACAAGGTTTTCATCAATAATTTCTTCAACTCTCATTACCCTCACCTCTTGATTTAATTCTGTGACAATATCTATCCACCACTACGACCTTTGTCCTGAACGGGCATTACCGTTCTTTTTCCGTTTCTTCTCCTTGCCCTGAAAGTTCTTGTCATCATTGCCGTAGGCTTCGAACTGATGGGTTACAAGGTTGGCCGGTGTCACTTTGCCCCTGGGAATGACCCTGTTGTCTTCCAGATCCTTGATCCAGGGGAGCGCCTGTGCCTCTACTATCGTGGCATCCTCCGAGTAATAATGGTTGCCGGTTACCGGCACGCCGATGACGTCCTCCACCCATTTGGCCGCCTGCTCCGGGTTGGCATTGGCCCAGCGCTGCGCCTTCTTTATTGCCCGGACAAAGCCGGCCACCTCTTTGGGGTGCTTCTCGATGTATTCCTTCCGGAAGTAGTAGTACGTTAAGCCGGCGGTGTCTCCCAGCCCGGTCTCGGTGGAATCGGCGATCCTGATCGCACCGGCATCGATATTTCCCTTGAAAAACGGCGGATGCGCGGTTCCCACGTCGTGAAGCCCCTGCTTCAGGGATTGGATTCCCTGTATGTCGGGCATGGCTATCCACTCGAACTTGTCCCGGGGGATGCCGTACTTGTCGGCCAGCTTGTTGATGAGGAAGTCGGTGCAGGAGTTGCGGTTACCGGCGGCTATCTTTATCCTTCCGGGAATATTCTTCAAGTCGGCGAAATTCTTTACATTAGGATGCTTCTTGGGATTGACGAAAAACCACATGTGCCGGAACTTTGGGTCAATCGACTCCTTGGGCTCTATCCCGCCCCGCACCACACCGACCAGGTTCGCTCCGCCCGCATTGGCCACGGCCATGGTATTTGGATGGGCACTGGCCACGTCGTTGTTTCCCTTGAGAATAGACGGAATCTGCAGGGCCGGCTGGGTCTCGCCGGTATACTGCATCTTGATCCCTTCCTCGGCAAAATAGCCGAGCTTGTCCGCCACCAGCCACGGAACAAGTGAGCAATCCTTTCTGGTCCAGGTCTTCATGACGAAGAGTTCTTTCTTGGGGGCGGCCTGAGCACCTTCGGACCCCAGCACAACTGCTGCCAATGCCACTACTCCCAAACCGGCTAACAACACTTTCCCTTTCATGTCCTTCCTCCTCTTTGCGGTTGGCACCCGCTCCGAACTCTCCGGTCATGGGCTGATTAACGTCAACGTCGGAAACAAAAAAAGGCCAAGGATTTTCTCCTCAGCCTCCAGTTATCCGGTCAGCATATTTTGCATCGATATTTTATGTAGTTAACGAACCACCATTACAGTTCTGCTACAACGACTCGTCCTTCTGCAGGACTATCTTTTCCACGTGTCCGAAACCCTTCCCATAGTCGAGATACTCGACCTCTTCACTCTTCAGTTTGAATATCTGGGTATGCGCCAGTTCCCCCTTTTCAACCCGCTCTTTGAACCTGGGATTGCGATTGCTAAGAAGATCAACAGCCTTGGTAAACTCATCACCGCTGTCCACCTTGACCGCGGCACCGACCAACAGGACGCTTTGCCACTGGTTCAGTTCCTGGTTGTCGTGCTCGAACAAGAACGATATCCGACCATTGTCGCCAATCTCCTTCACCTTGCCAGCATCCTTGCGCGTGGAAAAATAGAGGTCCAATCCGCTGGGAACGAAACTCCCCATGGTGCGCAACAACGGTGCATTATCGTTCCTCACGTATGCAAGCACTGCAAACCTTGTGTTGTCGATATACCTGACAACGTCCTGTTTCCACTGTTCCTGGCCCATGCCTCATCCCTCCATTTTTGGTTTAGGTTTATCTGAATAAGTATCAGATAGTTAGCCATTACTGCGTATCAGTCTTACCGCTCTTCCTCAGCTTCTGCTTGAAAGCCTTGGCATCGCCATGCACATCGAACAGGCTGGTATCAATTCAATCGCTGCCCCTAAGCCGCTTCGGTCGTCTGCCTGATGTACAGGTACGGGTCCTGCTCGTACCAGGATTCCTTGTACGGCAGCTGGGTCGTTTCGCCCAGGGTGTTGTACCATCGGGGATTGGAAAGAATCCGCTCCAGGCGGCTGGCAACCTCAAAGATCCCCTTGTACCCAAGATAGCTGTTGTTCGGGCCATAGATGGGGAGAACGGGCACCCCCTGCTTTGCCGCCCAGACATTGCTGTTGCCGTGACCGAGGTACAGATCGGGTTTGAGCCGCCGCAGCAGGTTCACCTGTTCGAAGGGCTGGTTGGCGGCGACGTTGATGGTCACGTCGTCACGGTCTTTGAAGTTTTCGAACACGATCTCGCCGAATTCGTCGTAGTGATGCGCCCGGATGCCGACCACCTTGATGCCGAGATCGTTTTCCAGCATGCAGGCCTGGGCGCCTGCTCTGATCTCGCCGGTGCTGACGAAGGCGGTTTTGCCGACAAAGGATTTGCGCAAAGGTTCGAGGGCCTTGTTCAGCTCTGCCTCCTCGGCGGCGATGACCTTCAACGCCTCTTCGCGGATGCCGAAAAAGTCAGCCACGTCCAGCAGCCAGAGACGCACGTTGTCGGTGCCGATCGGGATGGTGTTGAGCACATAGGGAACTCCGTAGTGCTCTTTCAGGTGTTCGACGAAATAGTCGTCATGGGTGGCGCAGATGCTGATGGATAGTGCGGCGTCCTTAACCTTGACGAACTTTTCCGGCGAGGTGAAACAGGGATAGACGTTCGCCTCCAGGCCGATGGCGTTCAGCAGGCGGACCAGCTCGACCTCGTCCACATACCCCATGGAGCCGACGTTCAGGAGGTTGACGGTCTTCTTCCGCCTTAGCTCGTAGGCGATCTGTGCCGCCTCGTCTTCAATGATCGGTTTGCGGTCATGCTGGTTCCCCAACAGATAGCGAAGGATACCGTGATAGACGATATCGTAGGCCGTGGCCACGAAGCGGGTCTTGAACCCTTCGCAATGCAGCGGGATGATCCGGGCATTGACCCGGTCCTGCAGCCTTGTTGCCACGTTGTCGATATCGTCGCCGATGATGGCCGGCACGCAGGTGTTGCCGATGAAGATGGCATGGGGGCGAAACCGTCGTTCGGCCTCCAGGATCGCCGCCTCCAGTTTTTTCTCGCCACCGGAGACGATATCCACCTCGCTGAGATTGGTGGACATCCAGACCCGGCCAACCGCATCGTCATTGCCACGAGCCTGCTGGCTCATCTTCGATTGTCCGGCCAGACCGAGAGAACCGGCGCCGCACCCGACCGGACCATGGTAGATGACGACCGTGTTCGGGATCGATGCAGCCATCCCCATGGCGAGGGTCAACTGGCAGCCGGTGGTCTGGGCGAAGGTGCGGCCGTTGTTGCTGAGGCACCCTTCTTTCTGGCCGCACACAAGGTTTTCGAGATTCCCGCCATAGGCATTGCAGGGCCTGAGCCGGATATCACGCGTTGGCGGTACTTTAAGATGTAGATAGCTCATCTGCTCCTCCATTACTTGAATGTGTTAGCGGTTGACCACCAGCGCGGAAATGACATCTTCCACCAGGTGCAGAGCACCGCGGTAGCCGGCATAGCCGCGATTCAGTACGCACCGGTTCGAAATCGGATAGGTGACGCTCAGGTGGCCGGCACCGATGCTCTCGGCAAATTCCCTGTCGAGCCTGCTGCCGATAACAAAGGCCGGGCTGAAGGGCTGGTAATACTTGCTGCCGTCCGGCTTTGGCCAGCGCTCGAAGAGGCGGGTGGAAATCTGGCTGGTATCCGCCTCGAAGACTACTGTTTCCTTGGGATCGGCCAGCCCGCCGGTAAATCTCTCAACCACTGCCGCCCTCTCCTCCAGATCGGTAGGATCGGTAACGGCGACCAGCTTGGGGAGCCAGCCGAGTTCGTGGGTCGCGAAACTGGCAAGTGAGACCGCATAGGTCGTGTCGGCAACGATGACCAAGTAGCGCTGAAAATCAAGGTCTGCATACGAGTCGCTGATCCTGTTGAAAAAGTGATAGTAGGCATCCTTTTCCGCGACAAGAAATGCCTCGACCTCGTCGTTATCAAGATCGAGCCGTTTTGCCACCTCGCGGAGGAAAGAAGCGGTCGCCTTGGCGCCGATGGGGAGATCGGTGATGAAGTGGTCGACGCCGTGCACTTCCTTGAAAACCTCCGCAGCGGCAACACCATTCACCGGCGAGACGACGATGTTGAGCTCCGCATCCCCGGCACCCCGCAAATCGGCCAGGGTGTCCTGCTTGGTGAAGAAGGTGTTCACGGTCAGGCCTATCCCTTCGAGCACCCGGCGCAACTCGATCAGATTTCCTTCCCAAAAGACATCCAGGGCCGGCGTCACCCCCCAGATGTTGATCTTTCCTTTCTTCTTCTCTTTCGTTGGCACGACATAATCACGAAACAGGGCCTGGAGAACCGAGTCATAGCCGAAATAGCTGTTCCCTTTGAAACCGGCAGCACTGGCATGCACAAGGGGTGGGCGACCATCTGCCGCCGCAGCGCGGTAGCTTCTGACTACCGCCTCGATATCGTCGCCAATGATCTCGGCCGTGCAGCCGGTGATCACAACGAGGAGTTCGGCATCGATCACCTCCAGGGTGCTTTCCAGTTGCTCTTCGAGCCTGGCAGCACCGCCGAAGACGATCTGCTGTTCGCCGATACCGCTGGCCGGGATGGAAGCACCGCCGCAATAGCCGCTGCCCAGATGTCCGGCCGCCTGCATGATGGCCCCATTGGAGTTGCCGCCACACCCCTGTGAGGCATGCAGGACGGCAACTGCCTTGGGAAGGGCGCCGACTGTCGCCATTGCGCCACCAAGGGGGCAGCTGAAGCGTGGCTTTTCGATAAAGGGTGGTCTGTCAGTAGCTGTTGACATATGTTCTCTCCTGCTTCTTTCGATGAAATTATCGTTTCTCTAGACGGTCACATGCCGGCAAGCGACCGACGCTATTGACTCTGACCACTATGCTGGATTGAACAGCGGGGTCGACAGATAGCGCTCGCCGGTGTCCGGCAGGAGCACGACCACCGTCTTGCCTTCGTTTTCCACGCGCCGGGCGATCTGGGTGGCGGCGAATGCGGCCGCACCGGACGAGATTCCCACCAGCAGCCCCTCGGTCTCCGCCAGAAGACGTGCAGCATAAAAGGCCTCGTCGTTCCGCACCTTGAAGACTTCGTCAATGATCGAATGGTTCAGGATCTCAGGCACAAACCCGGCACCGATCCCCTGCAGCTTGTGCGGACCGGCAACGCCACCCGACAGCACCGGCGAATCGAGCGGTTCAACGGCAATGACCTGCAGCTTGGGATTTTTCTTCTTCAGGACTTCGCCGACCCCGGTGATGGTGCCGCCGGTACCGACTCCGCCGACAAAGATGTCCACCTGGCCATCGGTATCGCGCCAGATCTCCTCGGCGGTGGTCTGCCGGTGAATCTCCGGGTTGGCCGGATTGGTGAACTGCTGGGGGATGTAGGAGTTGGGAATCTGCGCCGCCAAAGTCTCCGCCTTGCGGATCGCCCCCTTCATCCCCTCGGCGCCGGGTGTCAGCACCAGTTCAGCACCGAGCGCCTTCAAAAGGTTTCGCCGCTCGATACTCATGGTGTCCGGCATAGTCAGGAGCAGCCGGTAACCGCGGGCCGCGGCGACAAAGGCCAGGGCGACCCCGGTGTTGCCGCTGGTCGGCTCGATGATGACCGAATCCTTGTTGATCAGCCCCCTATCCTCGGCATCCTTGATCATCGCATAGCCGATCCGGTCCTTGACGCTGCCGGCCGGGTTGAAATACTCCAGCTTCGCCACCAGAGGGGACTGGACCTTCTCCTTCTTCGAATAGTTTGCCAGTTCCAGTAACGGGGTATTGCCGATCAGGTCGGTCAGGTTCTTGGCGATCTTTTTTGCCATCTGTAAAGCTCCTTTGGTAGGTTGTGATCCGAATAAAAAAAGGCCAGGGAAATCTCCCTGGCCTCCAGTTGTCTGGTCAGCTTGTCGGAACCGTTCATCGTCAGCATGCGCGATGAACGGTTAGATCTGATTAATTGTAATACTGTTTAACCTATCTTCTATATAGATTTAATACAAAAGCATAGAAAACTTGTCAAGTTTTTTTATATGTTAAATAGATTTTTCCGGGCACCAGTAGTTCGATGAAGTCAGAAGGAGCGGTCCAAAGAGAGCGAGGTGTTGCCCACGTCATGCTGCAACAACCGGGAAACCGGCCATTTCAGCGACCTCCTTCAGCCGAGTTACCCCGACGAACGCGGCATCGTAGCTGACCAGAACCGTTCTCTCCGTACTGTTAACCCTGACGCCGCGCACTCCCCTGAGGCCGCTCAGCGACTCGAACAGTTCTTCCGCACCGTCGTCACTCTCCAGCGTCGGGACAGACAGCTCCACCTCGGCCCATGGTTGTTTATCAAAACCGCACGAACACTCCATTGCCACCCTCCTCTCGATCAATGACGGTGATTTTCCATTCAGCCGACCTCAGTATAGGTTCGCTCGCGAAACTGGGCGCCCAGCGATAGTGCCAAGGCCCGCACCTTGGAGACATCAAGCCCGGGCAGCGTGACGGCGCTGGCTACGACCGTAGGGATATGGTGGGTTGCTTCCCGGATAAAGTCGCATACCCCGGGGAATCCCTCTTCTCCGAAAGGAGTGTTGCACAAACGATGATACGTCGACGCATCAGCAGCGTTGAGACTGACCGAGACCGTATCGATCAGGTCGGCAAGTTCAGGAACGATGTTCCTGCCATGGACCAGGTTTGCCTGTCCATCCGTATTGATCCTGACCTTCAGACCGCGCCACTTCAACTCCGCCGCCACCTCCTTGACCAGGTCCAGACGAATCAAAGATTCGCCAAAACCGCAGAAAACGACCTCATCGTAGCTGGCCCCGACACCATCGATCGCCGCAGTCACCTCTGTGAAATCGGGTTCATACTGGAGCTGAAGCTCGTGTCCCTTCACGGTCAGTTCCTCGAACTTCGGACAGAAGGTGCACCGGTTGGAGCAGCGGTTGGTGATGTTCAGATAGAGAGAGTCACGAATCATGT
Source organism: Deltaproteobacteria bacterium (assembly GCA_021849045.1). Taxonomy (GTDB): domain Bacteria; phylum Desulfobacterota; class Desulfuromonadia; order Geobacterales; family DSM-12255; genus Geomobilibacter. The sequence goes on from JAJZTK010000044.1 coordinate 9,745, forward strand.
AGGCGATGGTAGTCTCATCTGAAAACAGCGTGATACCGGCGTGTTTCCGCTCGTTATACGCGGCGATCCTTGCCAGATCGCGGGCCGAAAGTCCCTCCGACTGAGCCGCCTGCTGCGCTGGGCCGAACCTCTCCGGAACAACCTTTCCACTTTCATTTGCTTGGCTTTCGACAAGCTTCATGTATCTTCACCTCGTTCCGTAACCGCACCTATTTGATGGCTAAAAGTTTGCGTGTCTTTGTACTTTGCTGCAGAAGGCAAGGTGTAAATTCTTGGCCTCCTGTTGTCAGGACAGTCAATACTAGTACGCAATTATTGAGGCGCGACACCTCATGGGCAGCGCATCGCGACATACACTCACCCCATTCCTTCTTGCTACACTCATTGCTGTAGTCTCCACTATAAAGCCGCAGAGCAGGCTTGAGCTAAAATTTTCACATAACGATATTCTTATTGCAGCACAACTACTGTCTTATTTTGTGGTGCTTGAAATATCGGCTTGCCATGCAGCTATCATTAGATTGTTGCCTTAACTTTCACATTGTCAGATTTGAATACTGATAACGTTCAGATACCAATGCCAATTGAAAGAGATTGGCGGCTGCATTCTCATCTTGGTCTATCAGTTGTCCGCATCGGCTGCACTGCCGGTGATACTTATCAACTGGCTCCATTCTACCGCCACAGCCGGGTTTACTACACATATGTGTTGACGCTATGCCAATTGTAACCACTATCGCCCCGGATTTGGCTGCCTGCTTTACCATCCACTCCCTGAACTCAGATACGGCGGCAATGACACGCATCCGTCGGGCGCGTTTGTGCAGTTCATTTGGTGTGCCATCTGATTTCTCCAGCTTGGCCATCTTACGTAGATCCATCTTGTCGAGTGCGATGCGGCCATACTTTTCAGCGATCTTTTTTGTCTCACACCGATAGATGTCCTGGCGATACAGTTGTGTTTTGTCCTGAAGGTTGGTGCGTTCGTCGGTCAAACGTTTCACCATCTTCCGGCGCCGTTCAGCCTCCTCGTAAGTCTGAGGCTGCCGCCATTCCTGCTGGCCGCATGCGGCCTTATGCACCGCTTCGGCCATATAAGCAGCACACTCAGGCCCGACAAAGACGTGTCCAGCGTGGAGGGCCTGTTGGTATGTTTCGGGATTCGCTCCCGCCGGCAACGCCGCAAGTATCATGCATCCACGCCAGGTTATAACCGCCTGGGCAAATTTGCCGGGGCGAGGTTTTCTTGCACGACGCAGGGAAGCTCTCGCTTCCAACAACGGCATGGGAAGGTCATCACTTTGGATCTTATCCAAAATCCAGGCGAAGTTTTTATTCGTCGCCGTGTCGATCCTACTCTGCAGGTCGCCATAGGCATATTCAAACTTATCGATCAATTCCTTGGGCAGAACAATATCTCTATCCTTCCCGTGTTCGCCATAGATGGTTGCTATCCTTACCCCCTCTTGAACCTGTTTCCAGCCAAGGTTGATGCCACAGACCAGCGGCGAAGAATGTTCAGGATGGGTTCCTTGGGTATTGAAAGTGAATCTGACGGACCAGCGGTATCGGCTCCCCACTCTCCGTCGGTTTACTGATAGTGACTTGAGTATTGCTTCGGTTGGTAAAGAGCGGTGCAGAATTATGGGGAAATCCAGTGTGCGCCGTACCATCTCCCCTTGTTCGTTCTTGGCGGTGAAGATAGTTATCGTCAGGATGCCATATTCACGGTTGTCACGTCGTGAGCCGGCTTCCTGAAGATGCAGGGGAGGAGGGTTGGTGTTGCAGGCTTCGGCAAACTCGGTGTTGTTGATTAGCCGTAATTGGGCAACGTTGTGGCGACCGGACAGAAGGTCTCCCGTGAGCATACCTCCTTGGATCTGGCAAGTGAAACGGCCGGTACCGTCAAACCGGTGGAATTTGAGCTCGGATACTTCTCTCATCGCCCTGGATCTGGCTACCCTGTAACTATCAACCACCGCATTGTAGTTGCCCCACCAGAGACCTGAATTATTGTAAGCATCCCTGACTAACTCGTGCCGCTTTCTTTCCAGCTCCTCGAGTGCCGAACCAGCAGACCGGATGCGTTCTTTGGCTACGGACCGTATTTCTTTAGCATGAGCAGATAAGGCTTGTAGCATTTCTTTGTCACGTTTAATTGCTTCATCAAGCGGTTTGGTATGGACGCTGATTTTTGACCGATACTGTCTTCGGAGATCTTTGCGTTGTGCATCCATTCCTGCCAGCTGCGTTTTGATTCCTGCAATCTTCTCTTCGATGGCAACAACCTCTTCGTCAGTACCGACGATTGAGAGATACGTTTGTCGATTATCACGTTCGATTTCCACAAGGCGATTCCAGAGTTTGTTTTGAAGCTGGAGATGCTCATCACAATCGCTGCCCCAATTGATTGGGTTCATCAAGCCGTATTGTCTAACAACCGTGTTGACGCTGCGAATATCTTCTTGAAACAGCCAGAAAAGTTTTGCTGGGATCTTGCCGGCCTTCTTTGTCATGACCAGGTAGCTTTCTTCGTGGTCATGGCCGTTATCTGTATTTGGGGCACCTGTAAACTCCATGGTCTTGACTTGCTGGCCAAGGGAGGAAACAAACTCCGACGGAGTTTCCCCAGCCGGGAGAATGTGAAATATCTTGCCGGTCAAGTCGTTGCCTTCGATTTGAAATGATACCTTAGCGCCTTTGTCGTATCGCATGGATAACCTTCCTTACTGCTCCGCCACCTCATCCAGGCATTTCAAATTTGTCCGTGAAAAGAGTGAATCGTCATAGAGGCAACGTCGTCTTGATCTTGGGCGGTATCCCCCGCGAGCAGGGGATAAAGGTCGAGCAGTGGCCACAGGAGCCGTAGCCCCACTCCACGAAGTGCTGGCTGTTGCCGTGCTTGCTGCACAGCGCGACCTCCTTGCCTGCCTCGTTGACCGCACCGGTCGGGCAGCGCTCGACACAGGCCCGGCAGCTGCCATCGAAGGCGTAGAGGCAGTAACCGTAGGCCTCGGTGTAGGGACGTATGGTCGGGGTCAGCTTGAGGGTGGTGATGACGCTGCAGACCCGGCCATAGGCGCCCCGCTCGGTGATCAGCGCCTGCTGCAGGCCGAAGGTCCCCACCCCCGCGGCGAAGGCAACGTGGCGCTCGGACCAGAACGGGAGCCAGCCGTCCGAGTCGTAGCGCGGATCGATGTTGGGAGCAACGGCTTGCCCCCCCTGATCCTCGAAGAAACGGCTCAGGCCGCGCCGCACCACGTTGAGAAACTTGGAGCCGTTCCACTTGCCCGAGGAAAACTCGATGGCCGAATAGCGCGACTCCTTCTGGTAGCTCCGGAAGATATGCTCGGAAAAGGGAAGAAAGACGCTGACCACCGACCGGGCACCGGGGAGCCACTCATGGGGCAGCCGGTGCTGCGGGCCGACCACCTCCGGGTCCTGGAGACGCTCGAAGTACGGGTCGTCCGCCGTAGCGACCCCCACCACCGGCAGGTCCCAGATGGGGTGGTTCTCCCCTTCGGGGAGGGCGTTGCGGAAATCGCTGGTGACCAGGTTGTTGAGGTAGCCTACGACCTCATCAAGGCCCAGGTCGGACCGAAAGCCAGCGGTCACCCGGTTGCGCGGCTCCGGGTCGGGCAGGAAGAACTGCGGGTGAATTCCCGTCGGCACATCCTTTCTCCTCGTAACACGCTCCGGATTGGGGTTGGCAGAGCCCTTCACGATCAGCTCCTGCTCGAACGGTTTTCTGAAGCCGGGGGGCGACCCCTTGGTGAAGTCATAGGCCGTCCAGATCCAGAGCTGTTCGTAGCGCTCTTCCAGCAGCTCCTCGGCCAGTTCGGCCGGTGTCTGCCCCTCCCGCAGTCGGGTGGTCCCCTCCTTCGGAAACACCTCCCCTTCGATGAAGTAATAGACCTCCTGGCGGATGGGTGTGGCAGCATTACGCAGACTGGCAGTCCGGTCCGACGTCCTCACCGCGAGGACCTTGCGCGGGTCCGGACTGTACCCCTGGTAGTTCACCTGCAGGATATAGTCGGTCAGCGCCTCCAGCACCGATTGCCGGTTGAGGATACGGGGATACGGCTCCCCCCACTTTGGGATCTCGTTGGCCATGGGGGTGTAGATCAGATCTTCGGTTGGTTTGGTCATGATAATCTCCTTACAGATACTTTATTTCTCCCACCTCACCCACGTCCCTCATACGCCGCTCGGATCGACCACCTCATCGGATTCCATCTGCAGCGAATCGGGCTTTCGATAGAGGAAATGAAACAGAGCGGTTACCAACAGGGTGACAATGCCGGTGAGAAACAGTGCGCTGCGAAAGTCGGTTGCCCGGATGACGTACCCCATGCCGACGGCATTGAGCATCATGCCGAAATAGCTGAAGGTGTAGTACCCTCCCATCGCCACTCCCCGCATATCGTCCGAGACCGATTCCCCGATCAACATCATCAGGGTGCTGAATACAGCCCCCATGAACACACCGAGCAGGATTGCACAGAGCACCAGAGGCACGATGGTGCGGCACATGCCGAAGACGGCGATCACTAACGCGAAGCCAGCCAATCCGACTGTAGTCATCCCCGCTCGGTCAGCCGACCGGTCGGCCAGACGGCCGAGCGGAATGCGTGAAAAGCCGTTAGCCAGGGCCTGACCGGCGAACACGAGCCCCACATGTCCGGCATTCATCCCCAGGTCGTTCAGGAAAAGGGGAATAAAGGTCGAGAACACACCGGTACTGATCGAAAACCCGAAGGATGTTACCAGGCAGGCCAACAACGGCCGATTGCGCAGGATTTCCCGCCACAGCACCCGGCATGCCATCGCTTCACCGGCTGCTGAACGGTGTGGGATGTCCCGGGGGAGAACGGCCATGGCAAACAGGAACATGAGCAGGATCAGTGCACCCGAAACGAGAAACACCTGACGCAGCCCCACAGCACGACCGAGAAATCCACCAGCTGCCGGTCCGATGGTCAGACCGCAATGAAGCACCGCCGAATAGAGGCCATAGGTGACCCCCAACCGTTCCGGAGGGGTAATGTCCACCACATGTGAGAGGAGCGTAGGCGTGAACGCCGCCAGACCGGCACCGAACAGTAGATAGGCAGCCGCCATCTGCAGCAGGTCGCTGCTTCCGTAGAGCAGAAACGATGAACCGGAGAGGATCAAAAGCCCCCAGGTAATGAGCTTTCGCCGGCCGATCCGGTCGGAAAGAAGTCCGGCCGGCACGCAAAGAAGCCCGGCCGACAGCATGAATGCCGAGTTGATCAACCCCACCCGGACACTGTCCGCACCGAGAGACGTCGCCAGCAGGGGTAAAACCGGGATCCGCATGTACGAACCGAGGTTGGTGACAAAGCAGATCACCATGGTGAACAGCAGGAGGCGGCTCAGGCGTTCTCCCTGCGAGCCGGTGCCGATTTTTTCGGTTAGTGTCTTCATGGGGGTGATCGCTGATCCAAAAACAAAAAAACCGGAGGTCTACATCGCACGATTGTGCAATGAAAACCTCCGGTTGTCCGGTTGGTCTACCGGGAAAAGCTCCCGGTTCTCTGCGCCATTCAATTGTTACCGGCTGCAACTGTCGACCACTTGTTCAAACAGTCGGATCGCAACGTAAAAGACTTGTTACTCTGTTCTTTTGGAAGATTAATGCTTAAAAGGTCCCGGCTTGTCAAGTAATTTGAGCGGGGAGCAGCGTTAGCTGCGTTATCATCGCGCACAGTACCGTCAGCCCTCTTGTCCCGAGCTGATGAGCCGGAGTCCCCCCTGGAGGAGGATCAGATAGGCCGTGGTAGCGACCGCGCTGCTTATTCCAACTCCGTTTCGCCATGGCGAACCAGGCAAAGCCGGGTTGCCGGCTGCAACGCAGGAGATATTCTTCATTTCAGCAAACCTCCATCCATAGTTCAAGTCGGGATTTTTTTCTTGACGAAAAAAGGCGCCTTTGTTATTTATATATTAAATCTATAGTGTAAATTCTAGCTGACCAGAAAGACTGGAGGCCGGGTATGTGTTTTCAAAACACCCCGGCCTCTTTTTGTTTTCGATCGGCGAAGGACGTTCAATGGCACCCAAACAGGACATCAAAAAGAAGATCATCAAGCAGGCCAAGACGCTCGGTGCCAGTCTGGTGAATTTTGCCCCTGCCAACCGCTGGGACGATTTCGGCGAGGTGGATCCCGACTACCGCCCCCGGGCGCTATGGGACAAGGTGGAGACCGTCATCGTGATCGGCGTGCCGATGCTCCTGCCGGTATTGGAGAGCACCCCTTCCATCAACTATCAGGAGATGTACAACACCACCAACAGTCTCCTGGACCAGATCGGTTACCGTCTCTCCACCTGGCTCAATGATCAGGGGCACCCGACCATTTTCATGCCCCGGGACGGGTATGGCAACCTGGAGATCCTGCTGAACAAATATCAAGGCTGCTTCAGCCATGTCTTTGCCGCCAAGTATGCTGGTCAGGGGACAATTGCCTACAGTCACAACCTGATTACCCGGGAATTCGGCCCCCGGGTCCGGATGGTATCGCTGTTCACCAGCCTCAAGGTGCCGGGCGACCCGGTCATTGCCGAAGAGATCTGCATCAAGTGCGACGTCTGTCGCAAACTCTGCCCGTCCAACGCCTTTACCACCCGGACCGATTCCCTGATTGCCGATATGGACATGGACGCCTGCACCAACTACCACATCGAACTGCGCCGGGAGAATCGCTGGCCCTGCGGCATCTGCTGCAAGGTCTGCCCCATCGGTAAGGACCGCAAACTGTACGAAAGCACCAATATCGGGCGGTATCTGGCCGAACGGGAAGCGCTCGACAAAAACCCGGACGATCCCGCCTACAAGAGCTGGGTGCATCAGCGAACCCATGGCTCATCCGGAAACAGAATCTACTAGTAGAGCGAGGGAATGTTATGGCTTCAGTAGTCGTGGAACAGGTTTCGAAAAAATACGTTACGCCGTCCGGTGATGCGTGTCTCGCCTTGCAGGACTTGAATCTCAACATCGAAAAAGGCGAATTCTTCGCTTTGCTCGGCCCGAGTGGCTGCGGTAAATCGACACTGTTGCACATCATCGGGGGGTTGAACAGTGCTGACGGCACGATCCTGATCAATGGAGAGCCGGTACGCGGCCCCGGGCTGAATCGTGGCATTGTCTTTCAGGAATATGCCCTGTTCCCCTGGCAGACGGTGATCGAGAACGTCGCATTCGGACTGAAGATGAAAGGGGTGCCGAAAAAGAAGCGGCTGCAAACGGCACGCGAATACCTGGCCCTGGTCGGCCTGTCGGGGTTCGAGGAGCGCTATCCGGATCAGCTGTCAGGGGGGATGAAACAACGTACGGCCATCGCACGGGCCTTGGCATTCGACCCTGAAGTGCTGCTGATGGATGAGCCGTTTGCCGCGCTGGACGCCCAGACCCGGGAAATTCTCCAGGCAGAGCTGCTGAAAATCTGGGAAAAAACCGGCAAGACAATCATCTTCGTTACCCACAGCATCGAAGAGGCGGTCTTCCTGGCACAGCGGGTTGCGGTGATAACCGCCCGCCCCGGACGCATCAAAAAGATCGTGGATATACCCTTGCCCGACCAACGGTACGCGGAAGAGGACATCCGGTCATCGGCAGCTTTTTCCGGCGTCAGGCATGAGCTCTGGAAGCTGCTGAGCGAAGAGGTCGTCAACTCCGGCGCACTGTCCGGACTGGGTGCAGAACCGAGTCAAACAGCAATCGCCAATCCTGCTGTCAAGCAAGTATTACAGCCGGTTTCCCCGGTTCTGCAGGAAAGGGGTAATGACGCATGAAAATCCGTATTCTGCAATTTGGGGCCATCCTGCTGCTGCTGAGCGCCTGGCAGATCCTGCCGGCGCACAACATCATCAACCCAAACTTCCTGCCGCCGCTGTCAGAGACCGCCAGGACGCTGCATGAACTGGTAGTAACCAAACAGCTGCAGGGGCATATCCTGATCAGCCTCAAGCGAATCGTGTACGGACTCGGCATTGCGCTGCTCGTCGGTTATCCGCTCGGCCTCCTGATGGGCTGGTTCAGGAACTTCGAAAAGGTCGTGGATGCGCCACTGCAGGCCGGCCGGCAGATTTCCGCCCTGGCCCTGTTCCCGGTGTTTATCCTGATCTTCGGCATCGGCGAGTTCTCCAAGGCAATCATCATCTTCTGGGCCTCATTCTGGCCCATTCTGCTCAACACCACTGTCGGGGTCAAAAATATCGACCCGATCCTGATCCGCTCGGCCCGCTCGATGGGGGCACGGCACATCAATTTTTTCCTCAACATCATCGTGCCGGCCTCTGCGCCATCGGCATTCACCGGCATACGGCTGGGGGCATCCTATGCCTTCATGGTGCTGGTGGCCGCCGAGATGGTCGGCGCCAACAAGGGGCTCGGGTTCCTGGTGCTCAACTCCCAGGAAACATTCAAGATCCCCGAAATGTATGCCGCCATAGTCACCTTGTGCCTGTTCGGCCTGCTCATCAACCACCTGCTGCTCTCTCTGGAGCAGCGGTCCACGCAATGGCGTCAGGTCCGCGCCAGAAACTGACATCAAAGCAGCAATCACACTACAGGGAGGGTTTATGAAATTCAGGGTTACACAACGCATCATGCCGGTACTTCTCGCGGCGGCACTGACCGTGCTGTTCGGCTTCACCGGAGCAAGCCTGGCGGCTTCGGGAACGAGCAAGAAAGAGCTGTTCGAGGTCAAGTATGCCAACATCCAGTGGTTCGATCCGGTCTACATCGCCGACGAAAAGGGGTGGTTCGAAGAGGAAGGGCTGAAAATCAAGTGGGTCGGCGAGATACCGGCCGCCCAGCTGGTGCCGTCCGTTGCCTCCAGGTCCATCGATTTTGCTAACCGCCACACCCCGCTGGTGCTTACTGCAAACGCCGGTGGGGCAAAGCTGAAAATCATCGCTGCCGGGGCAAAGACCACACCCGACCGGCCGCACATGAAGTACCTGGTTAATGCCGACAACAAGAGCATCAAGGGAGTCAAGGACTTCAAGGGGAAGAAGATCGGCATCAACAGTTTCGGCGCCTGCTCTGAGTACGTGCTCAAGGAGCATCTCAAGCGCAACGGCTTGGACAAGGACGTAGAATTCGTCGTTATTCCCGACGCCAACCAAGAGCAGGTGCTCAAGCAGGGGCAGATCGATATCGCCGTGCTCCATTCCCCCTACTACGAGAAAGCAACCAAGGCCGGGGGCGCCCGTGAGGTTTTCAACGACTATGTCGTCGACAAAGGGCTCAGCGGCATGCTCCCCTACTTCACCAGCGAAGAGCTGATCAAGGAGAATCCGGAGGTCGTCAAAAAATTCGTCAAGGTCCTGGTGAAGGCATCCAACTGGACCAACAAGCACCACGACGAAGCGGCCCAGATCTTTGCCAAACGCAGAGGGCTTGACCCGCGCTATGCCGGCAGCTGGGAGTACTACAAGGACGGCGTTATCCCCAGCGACAAGGAAGTGCAGTGGTGGATCGATCTGCTGGTCCGTGAAGGGAAGCTGAAGAAAGACCAGATCGTGGCCAAGGATGTCTATACCAACGCCTATGCCACCCAGGCAGTTGCCAGGAAGAAGAAATAGCCGAATGTTTCGTATCGTCCTTCACAGCCTGACCAGAAGATGGGTGCAGACCGTTGCGACGCTGACATCGGTACTTGTCAGCGTGGGCATCTGCTTCGCCCTGTACCTGCTCTACCTGGGGGTCTCGTCAGGCCTGGAGGCCGGCAAACGGCGGCTGGGAGCCGATCTGCTAGTGATCCCCGCCGACTCGATCGTGGAATCGGAGACGCTCCTGTTCACCGGCCAGCCGTACAATGTCTACATGGAGAGTGACGTCGAGCAGCGCATCGCCCAGGTCAAAGGGGTCAAGCGGACAACACCCCAGTTCTTCGCCCAGACCCTCAACGAGACCTGCTGCAGCCTGGTTGGAGCCACCCGGCTGATCGGCATCGACCAGCAATCGGACTGGCTGGTCAAGTCTTGGCTGAAACGGCTTTCCGGCGGGACGCTGTTACCGGATCAGGTGCTGGTCGGCTCCGCTGTACAGGGTTTTTCCGGGCTGGACGCCACCATCCTGAAAAAGAAGGTGAAGGTGGCAGCGGTCCTGGAGCCGACCGGCACCAGTCTGGATTACTCGGTGCTGATGCCGATAGATGCAACGCGTGACCTGGTCAAGACGATCCCTTACTTCCAGACTTTTCTCGGCAAGGATCGGGAGGCGGCCAACTCCGTCTCGGCGGTGCTGGTGGAGGTGGATGACGACTTCGACCTGGCCAAGGTGGTAAAGGCCATTGAACGGACCGGCAAGGTCAGGGTTATCCAGGCCTCGTCGGTACTGCACCGGATCAAGGAGCAGATGGACGTGCTGTTTACCGTCATGCTGGTCGCCGGCGCTCTGGCAACGGCATCCTCAATCATGCAGCTGTTTGCCCGATTCTTCTCCCTGGCGTGGGACCGCAAGGGGGAGTGGGGACTGTACCGCGCCGTGGGAGCGACCAGGCGCGACCTGAAGCTGTTGACTGCCGGCGAGGCGCTGCTCCTGATCTGGAGTGGCGTCCTGGCTGGTTTTGGCCTCGGCTATTTCCTGTACACCAGCATTCTGAACGTGCTCCAGAGGCAGCAGGCCTTTCCGGTCTTCCCACCCTCCCCTGCTGCCATTCTGACGAGCATGCTCCTCATTGCCGGCGCCTTTACCCTGCTCGGGCTGGTTGCGGCGCTGATCCCGGGGATCAGGAGTGCGGGCATAGATCCGTCATCAGCCATGGCACAGGGAGATATCGACTGATGGTACTTGAAGCGTTTGGCATACAAAAAGCATTTGCCGGCGACGCGATTCTCAAAGAGGTCTCGTTCGGCATTGCGGCGGGACATTCGTTGGCAATCACCGGACCATCCGGGAGTGGCAAGTCTACCCTCTTGTCGATGCTGGGACTCCTGCTCCAACCGACAGCTGGCGAGATTCGCTTCAAAGGGCGTAACGTCTCCGATCTGACCGATGACGCCCGCTCGCGGCTCCGCAATCAGTCATACGGGTTTATTTTTCAGAATCCGCAATTGATCGGCTCGTTATCAGTACTCGACAACGTGCTGGTGCCGGCAAGGCTGGCGCGACGTTCCGGCTGTGAACCGGAGGCCCGTCGGGCTCTTGAGTCTCTGGGCCTTGGCCACCGGTTGAAGCATCTCCCGCACCAGCTGAGCATCGGTCAGAAAAGGCGCGTCGCCATCGCCAGAGCCCTGCTGTTGAAACCAGAGGTCGTCTTTGCCGACGAACCGACCAACGATCTCGACCCGGAACTGGCTGCCCGTCTGGGTGATTACCTGCTCGGACTGACGAAACAGGGGAGCACCCTGGTCCTGGTTACCCACGATGCCGCATTTGCCACCAGAGCCGACCGGTGTTTCCAGGTCGCCGACGGGAACCTGCAGGAGGTAATGCCAACAGAACGAACCTCTATTGGCTGCTGAAAACCAGGAATTACCATGCTGACCGAAAACGTCGGAGGCCGCGGCACTTATGCTTCGGCCTTTTTTTGACTCAAAAATACTCCGTGAGATTCACTTCGGAGACAAAAAACGGGAGGATTTCAATGAGTACAACCGAGACACCAGTCTATGCCGCAGAGACCCTGGCCCTGCATGCCGGGCAAAAACCGGATCCCGCCACCAACGCCCGGGCAGTGCCGATCTACCAGACCACATCGTACGTTTTCAATGACGCCGACCATGCCGCACGGCTGTTCGGGCTGCAGGAGTTCGGCAACATCTATACCCGCATCATGAACCCGACCACCGATGTTTTCGAGCAGCGGGTTGCGGCCCTGGAGGGGGGAGTAGCTGCCTTGGCCGTGGCGTCCGGGCAGTCGGCGATCACGCTGGCGATCCTGACCCTGGCCCATGCCGGCGATGAAATTGTCTCCGCCACCAGCCTCTATGGCGGGACCTACAATCTATTCCATTACACCCTGCCGCAGCTTGGCGTGACGGTGAAATTTGTCGATCCCTCCGACCCGGAGAATTTCCGTAAGGCCATTACGTCGAAAACAAAACTGCTCTACGGAGAAACCGTCGGCAATCCCAAGCTGGACACGCTGGATATCGAAAAGGTGGCCGCCATTGCCCATGAAAACAACATCCCGCTGATCATCGACAACACCACCCCTTCCCCCTACCTGGTGCAGCCGCTCAAACATGGCGCCGACATTGTGGTCCATTCAGCCACCAAGTTCATCGGTGGCCACGGCACTTCCATCGGCGGGATCATCGTTGACGGCGGCACCTTCAACTGGGGCAACGGGAAATTCCCGCAGCTCTCCGAACCGGACCCATCCTACCATGGGGTCAATTTCTGGCAGGCACTGGGCAACATCGCCTACATCGTCAAGGTCCGCGTCCAGCTGCTGCGCGATGTGGGCCCGGCCCTCGCGCCGTTCAACTCGTTCCTCTTCCTCCAGGGGCTGGAAACCCTCCATTTGCGCCTGGAACGTCACAGCACCAATGCCCTCAAGGTGGCACAGTTCCTTCATAACCATCCCAAAGTTGCCTGGGTCAATTATCCGGGGCTGCCGGATCATCCCTCCTACGAGATCGCGAAAAAGTACCATACGCGAGGGCTGTACGGCGCACTGGTAGGCTTTGGCATCAAGGGGGGGACGATTGAAGACGGCAAAAAATTCATCAACAGCCTCAAGCTGCATTCACTGCTGGCCAATATCGGCGATGCCAAGTCCCTGGTCATTCACCCGGCATCGACCACCCATCAGCAGTTGACCCCGGAAGAACAACTCTCGACAGGTGTCACCCCTGATTTTATCCGACTGTCAGTGGGTATCGAAAATGTCGACGACATCATCACGGATCTGGATCAGGCACTGTCCCAAGTATAACGACGAAACCAGCCAAGGCCGCGGGTTGGGAGCAGCCCGCGGCCCAGACTGGTACAGTTAACAGGAGTGCGCTGATGGCTGTTCCACCGCACTCTTCCAACGCCTAACGCTGGTCAAATGCCAGCTTCAGACCAAATCCGATCAGCACGCAGCCGGCAAACGGCGGCTGCGGCGTAATAAGCCACCTGCGGCTTGAAGGCGCAGACCTCCGCCGCGGTGGCGTCGATGATCTCCCGGTTGAAGGCGAACAGGGGATGGCGCTCTTCGCGCAGATGCTCGGGTATCCGTTCCGGATCGGGATCGAGGCCCACACAGAGCAGCGAATCGTTGGCCGTGATGGCCCGTTCAAGCAGATCTATCATTCCATGGCCCCCTCTTATGTCTGTTCATGATTTCATTACCCTGCATCGACCGATCCGGAACAGCTTACGCCAACGGTCCCCTAGCCGCATCCCGCATCCGCCTCCAACTGAATACCGGCTTCTGCCGCAACGAAACTCCATCCCTGGGGCAGGGTCAGGCCGAAGGTCTCGGCCACGAACGACCGGAGATCGATGCCTTCTCCCAGCAGACGCTTCGTCACGCTCGTTCCGCGGTCCAGGGTGTACTCCGCGCCGCGCAGGGTGTGCCGCCCCTCCGGCGTCAGTCTCTGGGCGGTGAGGGTCGAAACGAAGCGGGAGTCGGGATGGGTGGAGACATAGTAGCTGGCCATCTCGTAATCCGCCGGCAGCTGCGACTCCAGGGAAAACGAGTAGAGATCGGTCCACTCATCTCCGTCTGCCGTCTGCAGCAGCCTGAGCCCTCCCCTTTCAACGATCCGGTACTGCCAGGCGAACTGGCTGCTCACCCGTTTCTCGTCCAGGGGAACCGGCACGAACAGCCCGGCTGAACCGAAACCGACATCAGCTAAGAAGCGCTGGCCGTCGACCTCCACCAGCAGCGTCATGTGGGTACGGGGTAGGATGCGGGTCGTGCGGTAGTGGACACGGGCCGCCAGAGTGGTGACCGCGAAGCCGATCTCCCGCAGGACCGCGGCAAAGAGCCCGTTCTGCTCGAAGCAGTAGCCGCCGCGGCCGGCCGCCACCAGTTTCGCCTGCAGGCTGCCGATGTCGAGCCGGATCGGGCGCTTCAAGAGCACGTCCAGGTTTTCGAACGGTACATGAGTGGCATGGGCGAGATGGAGCCCCTCAAGCACCTGTCTCGTGGTGCGCAGATCGCCTTTATAGCCGATCCGGCGCAGGTAGGCGTCCAGGTCCAGGCGGGCGTTGGTTTCGGCAGCAGATTCGACGGTCATTGTTCATCCTTTCCGGTTGTCTGGACTGTTTTCATCAGATACTTCGGCGACTCCTCGTACCCCAGCCGATAGTAGAACCGGTGTGCCGCTTCCCGGCGGCTGTGGCAGTGCAGCTCGATCCGGTCGCAGCCCTGCTCATTGGCGATCCGCTCGCACCACTCTTCGAGCAAGTGCCCCACCCCACTGCCCTTGACCGACTCATCGACACAGAGATAGCTGATTCGGGCGAAGTCGCCCGGCAGCGCGATCTGGGGGATGAAGTGCATGGAGATGAACCCCACCACCAGATCGTTTTCAACCGCCACCGCCAGCTCCGCGTCAGGATGGCCCAGAAGCGCCTCTATCTTGCCCCTGATGAACGGTTCCGTGCCGGGATACCCCAACTGGGCCAGAAGCCCGGCTATCCTGTCGGCATCTTCCTGTCGTGCGTTTCTGACTTGCATTGCCCCCCCTATTCCACCGTCGCTGCAACGTTTTCATGAATCAGGATCGGGCCACGATGCGTGATTACTTCAGGTGCCCGGTGCTTTCGGGATCACGGACGTTATACCGTGTAAGCCGCTCGTCAAGCGTGCCGGTGTGCAACTCGATCAGGTGGTTGTCGAAGTCGTAGAAGTAGAGCGACTCTCCCTCTCCCTTCACTCTGCTGCGCGACGGCAGGAATTCTACCCCGAGTGACTCCAGACTGACCCTGTATCCATGCAGATCGGCGGTTGCCACCTTGAACGCGACATGCTGATACGACGTTGTCTCAGGCGGCTCCCCTTCCATGGCCGCGATCCAGACATCACCAAGAAGAAAGAACTTTTCGCGCGAAAGGGAGAAGTTCTTTTTCGCACTGTCGTATACTTCCTTCGCTCCCAACCCCTCGCAAAAAAAGAGCGCCGCCCGCTGAAGATCACGAACGATGAAGGTAATATGACTGATCCCCTGGATCATCACTTCACCTCCAGTTCATAGCAAAATAATTCCCCTTTGCGGAAATGCACGCTCCCTGCTCGCCGGTAACCGAGCCGTTCATAGAGGGCAACCGCCGCCGGATTGCCACTGAAGGCATCCAGACGGATCGTGTCATACCCCCTCTTCCGGGCAAATTTGTGAGAGAACCGCATCAATTCACGGCCGAGCCCCCTCCCCTGGAAGTTCGGATCAACCGCGAGACGATGGACCACCAGCGCTTTACCGGGATAGTGCCAGTCAACCGAGAGATACGCAGGCTCCTGATACTCGTTCAGGGTGACGACCGAAAGACGGCCATCCCGTTCCAAAAGGAATAGTTCCTGATTATCGATACCTGCAGCGATGGTCGTCTCGTCCGGATAGAGCTCGTCCCACTGAAGGATTCCCCGTGATTCCATGTGACGCACACAGGAACGGATCAGTTCCATGATTCCAAAAAGGTCGGCGGCATCGGCCTGCCGGATATCCGTGTAGACAGCTGTGCAGTCACACATCGATCTTGAAACCCAGTCTGATCTCATCGGCCGGGATCCCTCCCCGCAGTCCCCAGTTCTCCAGCGGCTGGTCGCTGAGCACGATGAAGACCGTCTCCGGCGCGATCCCCAGCCTTCCGTGCAGCGTATCGATCAGGTGGCGGAAAAGCTGCTTCTTCGCCTCCTTCGACCTGCCGCTGAACAGGGTGATCTCCACCAGCAGCTCATAGGGCGGTTTCAGGGTGAAGAAGTCCGGATCGTGCTGGATAAGCCTGATGTTCCGGTCGTCCTCGGGCAGCGCCAGCGTCTCCCGGACGGCATCCAGCACCGTATTCTGCAGTTCCAGCAGAAAGCCCTTCTCTTTCCCTCTTGCCAACTCTACCTTAATCAACGGCATGTCACACCTCCCCAATGAGTGTTTGTCACTCAATCACTCCACCTTCCAGAATATGGTCATCCCTGCACCCAGAGTGTGAGTGGGCCTGGCGGTAAAGCCGTACTTCTCGTAAAACGGCTCCTTCCCTTTGGCCGACATGAGTCCCACATAGCTCTGCTCGAAGGCGTTTTGCCGCACGTACTCTATCACCCGATCCATCAGCAGCGTGCCGATGCCGCGCCGCTGCCACTCCGGTACCACGATGACGTCCTGAATGTAGAAGACCAGGCCGCCGTCCCCCACCACCCGCGCCATGCCGACCGGCTCTCCACCGGAACGGGCGCAGACACCGTAGAGCGAGGCGGGCAGATGCCTGCCGGCTGAAAACTTGTCGTAGGTCTTCCAGCCGACCGCTGCCCGCAGGCGATTGTACTCCCGGGCGGTCGGCAGCTGTTCCATAATGGTCAGCGGTTCCGCCGCCGTTACCCCTTCCAGATCCGACACTATTGCCCCTATCATATCCCTTCCTCCAACAGAATCAGGTCATGCCCCGGTGGGCAGGCTTCAAAGTCGAAGATGACTGCCCGCAACCGACCAGCCCCTCTCACGCATACTCCAGCACCACCACCCCGGCGTGATCGCCGAGAGAATCCCGGTCAAAATCCAGCTCACATTTCCCTGGACGGCTCCCTCCGCCGGCGAGCTCTAGAAAACGATCCACCGGGTCGAGGGCGGCCCCGCCCACTGCAGTTTTGAAGTGCATCGGGATCGTCACTGCCGGCCCTATCTGCCGCACCACCTCCAAGGCCTCTGCCGCGCCAATTGTGTACCTGCCCCCCACCGGCACCAGCAGCAGATCCACGTCTCCGATCTGCTCCAGATGGGACCTGCTCAGCAGATGCCCGAGATCGCCCAGGTGACAGACGGCGAGACCGTCGAGCCGGAAGGTGAAGACGATATTCTTCCCCCTGAGTGAACCGAAATCGCGATCGTGGTAAGAAACGATGCCGGAGATCTCCACTCCCCGCACCGCGACGCGCCCCGGCTGTTCGACGACGAGAAAGTCTCCCTTGACCGCGGCGGTATGGCTGTGATCGCCGTGGCCGTGGCTGATCGTCACGATATCGGCCTCGACCTCTGGCAGCGGATACCCGACCTGCTCGTTGAACGGATCGAGCAGGACCTGTACCCCATCGGCGGAGGTAAGGAGAAAACAGGCGTGGCCTAGCCATTTCAGTTTCATACCCCCTCCTTGTTACCCGTTCGCAAGGGATCAACCCTAAGGGATGCTCCGAACTGCTGCATGATCCACCGGCCGATACTGCGAACCGATCCATGGTACGCGGGCAGCCCGTCGGCGGTAAACCAGCGGGCATCGTCGATCTCCACCCCGTCCGGCCTGACCCCGCCACCGGCGTAATCGGCCGCGAAGCCGATCATCTGCTGGCTGGGAAACGGCCAGTTCTGGCTCCCCAGGTACCGGATATTGATCACCTCCACCCCCGCCTCCTCCCGGACCTCGCGGCGGACGCACTCCTCCAGCGATTCGCCGAAATCGAGAAAACCGGCTATCAGGCTGTAGCGCCCTTCCCCTCGCCCGCGATGACGCACCAGGAGGACCTCTTCGCCCCGCCTGACCAGGACGATGACACACGGATGAATATGGGGAAAATGTTCGTCGCCGCACGACGGGCACCGCTTCCCCCAGGTGCCCGCGATTCGCTCCGTCCCCTCCCCGCAGACGGAGCAGAAGCGGCTTCGTCGTTCCCAGTGGAGAACCTGCCCGGCAAGCCCGGCCAAGGTGGAGAGCCGGTCGTCGAGGCGTGCCTCCGGTCCATGGAAAGGGACGGCCGTGTACGGTGGACGGATAGCCTCTGTCGCAGGTATCGTGAAGGCAACGACCGGACGCCCCTTCCAGACGCCGATGCAAAGCGGATCCGCGGGTGAAGGGTAGTCCGACGGAAGAGAGACATCCTCGTCCTCTTCCCGCACGATCAGCGACTGCCCCTGCACCACGGCCTGAAAGGGGGGACGATCGGGAATATCGTCGCCCGGCCTGAGCGGAATGAACTCCGTGCCAAGCAGTTCGGCGTTGAATGTCAATGGTATGGCGATCGGCAGCATCCGGTCAAAATCCCTCCGGGTCCTGTTACGGCTGATCGGCTTCAAGCCCGCAGGGAGATATCAGCTCATCCCGCCGGTCAGTGGCCTTCGCCGTCCGCAGGGAGAGCACCCCCAGGCAAAAAATCAACAGGCCGATGGTCAGGGCCGCACCGGTGGCAAAGAAGACGGCCCGGATCCCCCACCGTTCGGCCACCATCCCCAGGAGCCAGGGTGAGACCGAGGCGCCGACCCCCGAGGCCATGGCATAGACGCCGCCGGCTGCACCGCGGTTTTCGGGAGAGGTGTGATTGGCCACGTAGGTGAGGCCGGCCACCATGAAACCGCCGTACGCGAGCCCCTCAAGCGACAGAAAGAGGGTGATGATCCCCCGGCT
>JAJZTK010000045.1 GCA_021849045.1 Deltaproteobacteria bacterium
GGATCACTGCGCCACCTCGAACAGCGTCATCTGCCGGCCGGAACCGGTCGGGCACTCCACCGTGAATTCGTCGCCGAAAAAGCCGTAGAGGTTCAACAGCGCCCGGACGATCAGCGCATTGACCGGCATCCAGACCGGACCCCGCCAGTTGGAGTTCCCGCCGAACATCCCGGTATTGGATTCACCCGGCAGGTACTGCACCTTGAATTCCTCATGGCCCACCCGGAACAGGAACGGATGCTCCAGGTGGTGGCGTGAGAGGGAGCGGATCCCGTGGGGCCCCAGGAACTCATTCTCGTCGAGCATGTACCCGAGCACCCGCGTGAGTTTCTTCTTGTTGAGGATCGAGAGGAGACGCCGTCCCCTATGGCCGATGAACCCCTCGTCGGTGGGTGCCACGTGGTTAACCAGCTCGGGGTGCCGTTTCCGGAACATGTCGATCATCTCCGCCATTTTCGGATAGCGCGTCAGATAATCCCCCTCGAACACCGTGGACGCGCAGAGCGGCAGCAGCCCCACCAGCGACCGCACCTTCAGCCGCATGGCCTGGCCGTCCGGCAGCCTCAGCAGGTCGTAGAAGAACCCGTCCTCCTCGTCCCACATCTCGTCCTTATTCTCGCCGATGCGGTCCATGGCGTAGGAAATCCACATGAAATGCTGAATGAACTTGAAGGCGACCTCTTCGTACATCGGGTCGTATTCGGTCAGGATCAGGGCCATTTCCAACATGCACTGGCAGTAGAACGCCATCCAGGCCGTCCCGTCAGCCTGTTCCAGGGATCCGCCCGTCGGCAGCTGGGCGCTCCGGTCGAACACGCCGATGTTGTCCAGCCCCAGAAAGCCCCCGGCGAAGACGTTGCGGCCGGCAGGGTCCTTCCGGTTCACCCACCAGTTGAAGTTCAGCATCAAACCCTGGAAGGAGCGCTCCAGAAACCGTAGGTCCGACCGGCCCAGCGTCCGCTCCATCTTATAGAGGTAGAGCGTGGCCCAGGCGTGCACCGGCGGATTCACGTCGCTGAAGTTCCACTCGTAAGCGGGAATCTGGCCGTTGGGGTGGAAATAGAGATTGCGCAGCATCAGCAGGAGCTGATCCTTGGCAAAGTCGAAATCCACCAGGGCCAGGGCGGTCGTGTGGAAGGCCAGGTCCCAGGCCGCATACCACGGATACTCCCACTTGTCCGGCATGGAGATCACGTCGGCGTTCAGCATGTGGAACCATTCCATGTTCCGCACGTTGCGCGGGTCTGCTTGGAGCAGCGGATGGCTCTTGTGCTCCATCAGCCACTGCTCCAGGTCGAAGTAGTAGAACTGCTTGCTCCAGAGCATCCCGGCCAGGGCCTGACGATGCACCAGGCGCTCATCTTCGCTCAGGGATTTCGGTGTGATCCTCTGGTAGAACTCGTCCGCGTCGCCGATACGGCTGGTGAACACCTTTTCGAAACCGTCGAAGGCGTTGTCCACCGGGGTGGCTGCGAGCCGCAGGCGGACCGTTTGGCTGCTTCCACCGGGTACTTCCAGCACGTAGTGGGCCGCGGCCTTGGTCCCAGCCTTGGCGGGATTCACCGCTTCGCCCTGGCCCGCGATGAGATAGGCGTGGAACGCATCCTTCACGTAGGGGGAATTGCTGGGCTGCCCCCAGAGCCGTTGGGTATTGGTCTCGTTCTCGGTGAAGAGAAGTTCCGGGGCTCCGTCGCAGTAGAGCCAGTATTCGCCCAGTTCATGGTGGGAGGCTTGCATGGCACCCGGCGCCACCTGGCGCAGGGAAGGCTTAGGATCGTCCCCGCCCCATGACCAGGTGTTCCGGAACCAGAGGGTCGGCAACAGGCGAAGCCGTGCCGTTTCCGGCCCGCGGTTGTGCACGGTGACTTGGATAAGCACGTCTTCCGGGCCTCCCTTGGCGTATTCCACGAACACGTCGAAATACCGGTCGTCGTCGAATACCCCCGTGTCCAGCAGTTCGTACTCGAACTCCTCCCGCGACCGCCCCCGGTTCGTATCGATCAGGTCGCAGTAGGGAAACTCCCGCTGCGGGTACTTGTACAGGTACTTCATGTAGGAGTGGGTGGGGGTGCTGTCGATGTAGAAGTAGTACTCCTTCACATCTTCCCCGTGGTTTGCCTCGCTGTTGGTGAGCCCGAACAGGCGTTCTTTCAGGATGTGGTCCCGCTCGTTCCAGAGCGCTATGGCAAAGCAGAGCCGTTGTTTGTCATCGCAGATCCCCCCCAGTCCGTCCTCGCCCCACCGGTAGGCCCGCGAGCGCGACTGGTCATGGGTGAAGTAGTCCCAGGCGTTGCCGTCCTCGCTGTAGTCCTCCCGGACCGTTCCCCACTGCCGCTCGCTAAGATAGGGTCCCCATTTTTTCCAGGGGATACCCGCTTCGCGCGCGTCATTCAGCCGTTTCTGTTCCGTGACGTCGATGATTGTCTGCTCAGCCATGGTTTCACCCTCCTATCGGTTTTCCTGCTGATACTTCTCCACTGCCTGTTCCAGGGTAAAGAACATCCGTTCCCGGCCCAATCGCGCTCCCAGAGGCGAATTCTGGACAACCGTGAGCACATCGGGATTTAGCGCCACCAGCCAGAGCATGGTCCCGGCCACGCGCAGCTTCTCCTCGCCGTCGGTCAGCATCCTGAGGGCGGTGAACTCCAGATCGGGCACCGCGCTCAGCTCCAGAACAACCACCCTTGGGGTGTACTCGTCGAGGAGTCCCCGCAGCTTCTGACCAAGGGACGGGGCGTTGCCGAAATATATCGCTCCTGCAGGCCGCAGCATCAGGAGGCCGGAAAAAGTTTCGTCTTCCGGGTGCTCCGGCGAGCGGGGCCGGAATACGTTGGTGCCGGGCTTGCGTCCCAGGACGAGGAGCGGATGTCGGTTGGCGCGAATGATGAGCGCCACCAGCGACACCAGCACCGCCACCAGGATGCCCTTCAGGGTGCCGAGCAGCAGCACGCCGGCCACGGCAATGAGGGCCCAGCGAAATTCCATGGACCTGATCTGCCGGATGGCACGGAATTCTGCCGGGCTTATCAGGCCGATACTGGCGATTACCACGACGGCGGCCAGGGTCGGATGGGGCATCAGTCCGAAAAGGGGAGCAAGGAAGAGAAGGGTGGCCACGACAACCGCGGCAGTCACCAGCCCTGCCACCTGGCTCCGGGCTCCCGCGCCGTCGTTCACCGCCGTCTGCGAAGTTCCCCCTCCGGCCGGCATGATGTGGAACAGGCTGCCGGCAAGGTTGGCCATGCCGGTAGCCACCAGTTCCTGGTTCGCGTCGGGGAGCGGGTCGCCCCGCCTGATAAAGGCGCGACCCGCAGCTGCCGTCTCGACGAAGCTCATCAGGGCGATGCCCAGGGCTGCGGGCCAGAGCTGCTCCGCCAGGGAGAGGTTGGGAAGAGAGAAGGAGGGGAGTCCCGCCTGGACTGTTCCCACCAGGGCTATGCCCGCCCTGTCGAGCCCGGCATAGTAGGCGGCGGCAATGCCGATTGCCACGGTTGCCAGCGGCGCCGGCACCCGTGGAGCGAAATGCTCGAGGCCCAGCATGATGGCAAGCATCGCCAGGGCGAACAGGAGGGTAGGGAGGGACGTCTCCGGCAGATGTTTGGCGATTGACAGGATGTCACGGAAGAATCCGGCCTTGGTGATATGTATCCCCAGGAGCTTGGGAAGCTGGTCCAGCACGATGACCACACCGATGCCAGCCTTGAACCCGGTGAGCACCGGGTCGGAGATCAGGTTGGCCACCGCGCCGAGGCGAAGCAGGCCGGCCAGCAGCAGGAACGCGCCCGCCAGGAGCGCCAGGGTGGCTGACGCCGCCACCAGCGAGGCGGCATTACCGCCGGGAACCGCCTGCCCGAGGGCGCCGGCTGCCAGGATGGCGATGGTGGAGGTGGAGGTGACGCTCAGGGGGCGGGAGGTCCCCATAACGGCATACACCACCAGCGGCACGAGGGAGGTGTAGAGACCGACCACCAGCGGGAGTCCGGCGATGGCGGCATAGGCCATTGCCTTGGGGATGATCACCGCCGCCGCCGTGAGGCCGGCGACCAAGTCGTAGCGGAGCCATTCCTTTTGATAGCAAGGGAGCCAGTTCATCATCGGAAGAATTTTGCCGAAACCGTTCATGGTCAGACTCCTCCCCCGCCGTAAGACATTTTTTCCCCTCCAGCTTCAGAGTTTCTTTCAGTCCAGCCAGGCGCTGGCTTCGGCAAGCTGGTCCCGTGTAAAGTACTTCACCGGGGCACGCCGAAAGCCCGCGCCGGTAAACATCAGCATCCTGGCTTCCCATTTTGGATCGCCGACAATGGCAATCTTCTCGATTCTGTCGCCATGCTCCACAAAGAACGTCATGTCGTTCCACACTTCATCACCCACCCAGCCGCAAAAATCCTCTGTAACGATGACCAACACTTTTGCGGTGTCCTGGGGATCCATCGTTTTGATGCTGACTGCCTGGACGGCGTCCAGTTCTTCCTTGCGCAGTGCCCCTGAAATGTGCAGCACCCATACGCCGTTCTCCTCCCGTCTGATGGTTGCTCCCATATAGGCTCCTTTTTATCTATAGTTGCTGCCGGCTCATCCTGCGCCGGCAGGTCTGAGGGCAGCAGGTCACATAAATTTGTCAGAGCATTTCCCGCGGCTGGCCGGTGGAGGCCAGTACGCTGTTCCAGAGCCACCCTGCGGGGTCGATCTTCTTCCGTGCGCTGGTGGCCAGGGCGATCGGCACGTGGGTGAATTGGTGGTTCCAGAAGCCGACCACCATATTGGTGCGTCCGCCCATGCCGGCATGGACGGCGTTCTGCCCCAGCAGCAGGCAGAGGACCGAGTCGTGTGGATTGGCCGGCAGGCTCCGGATGATGTAGCTCGGGTCGATGTACTTGAGGTTGACCTCCCTGCCGGCCCGGGCAAAGTGCCCCTTGATGGCGTCCCGGAGGAAGGTGCCGATGTCCCCCAACTTGACGTTGCCAGAAGCGTCCCGCTCGGCCGAGGCTGAAAGGAGTTCCTGGCCGGCGCCCTCGGCAACCACCACCACAGCGTGGCCCCGGTGCATCAGGCGCTCATTCAGGCTCCGCAGGAGCCCATCAAGGGTGAAGGGAACTTCGGGCACCAGGCAGCAGTTCACCTGGCTGTCCACCAGGGACGCGAAGGCGGCGATGAAGCCCGAGTCGCGCCCCATGAGCTTCACCAGGCCGATCCCGTTGCGTGCTCCCTGGGCCTCGGCATGGGCGGCGGAGACGGCCCGCTGGGCCTCGGCCACGGCGGTTTCGAAACCGAAGGTTTTCTGGACGAAGGAGATGTCGTTGTCGATGGTCTTGGGGATGCCGATGACGCTGAGGGGGAGGCCCCGCCGGCGGGCCTCCGCCGCAATGGCTCCGGCCCCCTTGAGCGTGCCGTCGCCCCCCACCGTGAAGAGGATGCCTATCCCCAGTTCCGCCAGGTAGTCCACCATCTCGGCCGGTTCCTGGGGGCCCCGTGAAGAGCCGAGAATTGTCCCCCCCAGTTCGCCGATCTGGCTCACCGCCTCGGGAGTCAGCTCCAGCGGGGTGTGGCCGAGGCGCTTTACCAGCCCCTCGTAGCCGTACCGGAACCCGTAGATTCTGCGGACGCCATAGTGGTGGTGCAGGCTCAGGGTCACGGCCCGGATCACGTCGTTGATCCCCGGGCAGAGGCCGCCACAGGTGACGATGCCGAAGGCTATGGCCGACGGATCGAAGAAGATCCGTTCCCGTGGCCCGGCCAGCTCCAGGGACGGCGGCTCCTTGCCCGCTTCAACGTACCGCCTGACTTCAGCAGGACTGCTGTGGTAGAGGATCCGCTCGTCGTCGCCGGTGAACCGCCCCCCCTCCAGGGGTGACGGGACTTGGCACGGACCGAGCTGCTCGATGCTGAAGTCAAGATTTGGATCGTTCATGGGGTGTCCTCTCTGAAGATCTAAGCCGACCGTAATGTTCTTGTTTACGCTCTATTCTGTATTCGACCGGTGGCGTAACGAATCTGTCGGTCGAGGGGGAGGGGCACCGACCGATACTTTTCGCCGCCGTCACAGTCCAGCGCCCCAGCGGTACTGCCAGACAATGCCAACGAGGTTGAAGTCATTTCCAACACTGGTGTGGATGCTGGTGCTGGCATACAGCTTGATCGAGTTGTTCCGGTTCACGGGCAACGCCACAGTGACACCCCCTCGCGAATTGTTCTGCAAATCGTCGTTGGTCACCCCGTTTACTGTTGTGCGCCCACCATGATCGTATGTCCCGCTCACTGCCGCCCAAATACCTTTGCCAACATTGTAGGTAACGTGCAGCTGCGTGGTGTAAAGGGGATCCTGCTCAAGCTCATTGCCGCCGAAGTAGTCGTCATTGTTGGTGAAGAAAAACGCTCCGCCTGACAGTTCCATCGTAACATCCCCCCATGCTTTGGAGATGCCGATGTCGGGCTTCACGTACCAGCGGTTGTTGCCAAGGTTCACCAGTCTGGTTTCATCATATTGCCCAAAGGGGGCGGATACCTGAACGCTTGCCCCGATGATGATATCCTGCTGATAGTCGCCAAATTCCTGCAGCGACAACGCGGGGGCACCATAGAAATTGACCGAGAACCGGAAGCGCGGATCGTTTAATCCTGAAATAGTGCGTTCACGCCGTTCGCCTGCAACCTGAGCATTTCCCGACAGGTCGGAATAGGCCAGGATCACATCGAATTTCCCCGATTTTCCCCACACGTCCAGTGCGCGAGCATACGCAAGGACGCCGGAATGCATCGTAAGCTCGGCATCCTTGAGCGGCGACGAACCCGGAGTTGCCAGGCCGCCATCCGTGTAAGCGTAGCCGGCAAGCAGGAAATTGACTCCGACCGGAGTGTTGACATAGGCCCTTGGTTCGATCTCGCCGGCATCTGCCTGCGCGACTGCGAACACGAGCGCACCCACGGCCTTCACTGCAACCAGCAGCTTGCGACAAGCCTTTATCGGGACGAAATTTCCTCGATCCATCCCTGTTCCTCGAATCTCTTCCTGAGGTGTGGTGACGATATCCTTGGAACCTTATGGTTCAGCCTCCCGCACTGATCGTGACGATCGGCGCCCCCTCCTTGCCGCCGGTCTCGGTGAGGGTCATCACGAACATCAGGAACGAGAAGAGCTTTTTCGAGCGGTAGTCCCGGTCGTCGATCCAGAACCAGCGGTCCCGGTACGGCACGGCGGCAAAGTCGTCGCCGGGCTTTGCCTTGGAGCAGAAGATGCGTATCACCGGCCCCTTGATCCCTTCACCTTCGGGCTCCATGGTGGGGGGTACCCGCTTTTCGGCCACATGCTCTTCAGGCACTTCAACGGTTGAGGAAATGTCGCTGAGGATTTCAATGATCGAGCGAGTCAACATGGCTATTTCCTCATCGCTGCTCGGCGCTGACCCGTAGACAACCCTGAATTCTCCCCCTTCCTCCTTGAGGCCGAGTAACCGCCGTACATCTTTCGCTGTTTCTCCAGTCTCCTTGTCCACCCGCTTGCGAAAGACCATGACCAGGGCGGCGCGGTCTTCCGTCTTTTTCACCCGGAGGGTAACCGCCCCTGATGCTTGGTTCTGACGGAGTTTCTCCAGGAGAATATAGAATTCCGGATCGGCTTTGCGCATCCGCGCGGAGCCCCCGAACTGGTTCTGGATGCCGTTGACTGAATGGACGAGAATCCGGAAGACCAGGTCAATGGGGTACCCCCCTTCAATCAGGCTCATGACCGTCGCGGGGGCCACGGGTGTCATAAGGTTCCGGGCGAATTTCTCGCCAGTCAGGGGGGTGTAGGTAATGGTGGGCCGGTCATAGTAGCGGCCTGATCCGCCAACCCGCTGGTTGTTCGAGTTGCCTATGCTGGGGCCTGAGGGGAACTGCCAGCCGAACGAGGCGTTCAGTTCCCCTTCCAGGGAGTACTGATTGATGATGGAGGCAACGTCGAGGAAGATCGGGGCGTCGCCATAGCGAATCTTGACGATATTGAGGAGCATCTGCCGCTTCCACGAGTCGGCGACGGAGGTGGTGTAGTCGAAGCGGTCCCGGGCGATGGTCCCCGGTCCGAGCGTCGCGCAGCCGGTGAGCAGCGCGAGCAGTACGGCCATAACGAGGCTTGATATCTGGGATTTCCTTCTCATGTTCGGCCTCCTCGGGTGAGCGTCATGTCAGTGTGCAGACAAACAGGTGGTACCCCCAGGGGGGCAGGCTCACGTAGATACCGGGGCCTCGCATCTCGTCACCGTCCCTGAGGTAGCTGTCGCCGCCAAGGGCGTCGTCGAGCCGCCAGCGCCCGCCGGCCAGCTCGTCCCACGGCACTCTGAGCCTCCCCTGGGATGCCTGCGCGGAGAGATTGACGATCACCAGCCGGCGCTCCTCGCCGGAACGCCAGCACCAGGCGACCAGGTTCTCGCAGCTGCGGTTGTCGAGCCACCCCTCCACCTCGCAGAGCCGCCACTGGCCCGTGTGGAACGGATCCGCGGCGACGGCCGGCAGGAGCCGCTGGTAGAACTCCCGAAGTCCTTCATCGACCGACTCCTCGGGACGGCGTCCCAGGAAGACCGGGAGTCTGACCTTCCGTCCCTCCAACTGTCCCTCGTGGAGCAGTTTCGCCCCCGGCAGGGTCATGACGGTAACTGCTGCTGCCCGTTCCCTCTCCGCGGGGAAGGTGGCGGCGGCCCGGGGCTCGTCATGGTTCTCGATGAAACGGACGAGCCGCTGCTGGTAGGCCAGGTCGGCGCAGAGGTGAAGCCGGATGCTCTCTGCCGGGCCATGCTCCAGCCGGTCGTAGAGCTTCTTGTCGTAGCAGAAATCGAACCCCTGCTGCTGCAGTTCCCACTCCAGGTCCCAGTAGGCTTCGGCCATGAAGATGAAGCCGGGGTGGGCGGAGCGCACGGCCCCGATCACCTCCGGCCAAAACTCCCCATCAGGTCGGTTGCCTGCGCGGTCTCCCCAGGTCCGCTGGAAGATGTCATTCATGACGAGCATCGCCATGTCGCAGCGCACCCCGTCGCACTGGCCGGCGATGGCCTTGACCGTCTCGATGACCGCCGCCCGGAGCCCGCCGTTGAAGGCGTTGAGCTGGAGAACATCGGGCCAGGCCGGAAAGAAGGGGTCGCGGCCGCAGGCAAATACTGTTCCGTCTGACTCGACGAATGACGCCGGATCCCGCTCCAGGTCCCCGGCATCCCCACGGATATAGTAGTCGGGGTGGCCGTCAACCCACGGATGGTCGGGAGCCACGTGGTTCGGGACGAAATCGAGGATGAGCCCCATCCCCAGTTTCGCCAGGGCTCTGCGGGCGACAGCGAGCCCTTCCGGGCCTCCCAGACGGGCATCTACCGCGTATCCGCGGACGCAGTAGGGGGAGCCCACGTTGTCCGCTGCGGTGAAGTCGGGGAGTGCCCGGCGGAAGTCGGCGAGAAGCCCCTGGTTTCCCATGGCGATACCAATGCCTGCGGGGCTCCGTTCCCAGACCCCCATGAACCAGACCGCGTCGACCTTCAGGGAGGCGATGGCATCCCATTCATCGTCGGGAACGGTGGCAAGGGTGATCCGGGTGTTATGCTTCTCTCCCAACTCCTGAAGCCATACCCACGTGTTTATCTCGTAGATGATTGGATAGCGGGGCCAGGTAAACATAGTCATTACCTCTCAGGTCATTCCCTTGTTTCCGGGGTCGTGGCATCGAGCTTCGCCACCGTGCGGGCATAGAGGGAAATGCCGGGCAGGGCGCTGAAGCCGTGGGCGAAAATGCTGAGCATGACCGTCGCCATGACTGCCAGCTTGATGGTTTCTTCTCCGGGCAACCGTGCCTCCTCTTCCAGGAAGACGAGCCCCAGCACGATGGAGGCAAGGCCACGGGGGCCGAACCATCCCATGAACAGGACGGTGGCTGAACTCAGTCGGGTTCCTGCCAGGGCGATCGCCACGGGGACCATCCTCACCACCGTGAGGCTAAGCACGGCATACAGCACGTGGACGAGATTGAAGTGGCCCAATGCCATTGCCACGAACAGCCCGAACAGAAAGAAAACGAAGTAGTCGAACAGCTGTCCCCATCCCTCGGTGAATTCGACGCTATGGGCGCTGGCGTCAGGATAGCCGACTTGAACGGACAGGCCGGCCACATAGGCGGCAATGAACATGCTTCCGCCCACAGGCTCGCACCCCAGAACGGCGAGAATCGGCAACGCAACCAGGCCAAGCTGTTGAACGGAATCGGCCATCCATTCCTTCCGCCGGGCTGTGCCCAGGAGCACTCCGCCGGCCATCCCAATGGCGAGCCCCACCACTGCCCCCATCCCCAGCTGCTCGCCGACATATTTCATGAGTACCTGGCCGGCCCCGTCGGTGCCGACCTGGGACACGGCGATGAAGAACATGAGGAAGGGGACGGATAATCCATCGTTGAGGCCCGCTTCCACGTCGAGCGCCTGGCGAATGCGTAGCGGCACGTGCGGACTGCGCACGATGACCTGCCCAAGCCCTGCATCGGTGGGCGCCAGGATGGCGGCAAGGATTCCCGCTTCCCAGAGCGACATCCGGGGGAAGAGGAGGTGGGCCGCAATGGCCCCCAGCACGATGGTCAACAGCATCCCGATGCTCAACAGCCGAAGGGGGAGCCTTTCCCTGCTCCGGACCGTCTTCGTGTTGATGTGGGTGGCGTCGGTGAACAGGAGCATCACCAGCCCTATCTCGGCGAGCTTCAGGAACGACTCCCGTCCAATGCCCAGTTCGCCGGCACTAGGGATGGCGAGGACCAGCAGCGTTCCCGCGGCGGTGAAGAGGATAGGCGCGGTCACGACCGTCTGCTCCAGCCGCCTGGATATCAGGCTGTAAAGGAAGACCAGCACGATGAAAACAGCGACGACGGTCATGGTTCACCTTTCATGCGGGTTAACGGATCGATTAGTCCAACCGCAGTGCCCTTGTGGCATCAGAGAAAACCGTCCTGCCGCAGACGTTTTGCCAGGAATTTGGCAAGCTCGCGGCTGACTCGTGCTATCCGCTCGGCGTCGAAGGTGTCTATGGTGGCGGTCCAGACCAGTTCAGCCGTTTCGCTGTCATAGAGGTTGGTCTGCATCATCGCTCGCAGATAGTCCCTTGATCCGGCGAAGTTGTAGTAGCCGCTGGCCGCGGTCCCGAATGGAGCGCCAGCCACCCCCTCCTGGGTCACGGTCTTGTCCCCGACGGATACGGGCCGGGCCGTTATCACTCCGTCGGCCCCGGTTGCCTTCACGGCCGCCACGATATCGTCCCGCTTGGCCTTTTCCAGATCCTTCACCTGGGTATGGCTCGCCACGGCCGCGACGCCGTGGCGACCCAGTTCATCGACCATGATGTTCTCGAACATCTTGCGTCGGCCCTCGTCGTTGGCAATGGCGAGTATCATCAGTTTCTCGTACTTTTGCTTCGGTTCGCCGGTCTTATGCCACGATTCCTTCACCGTCAGGGAGGAGCACCCCCCCAGGAGCAGCAATCCTGCGGCGATCAGGGCATACATCATTTTCAAACATGCGTTCATCGTTTCCTCCCGGTCTCAGATCAGCCCCTGGCTGTCAAGGGCCCGGACCACCACGCCCGATAGTTTGCTGCTGATGGTTACGACCCCTGCGGGGTCCACGGCGCTCGTAATCCCCGACCAGACCATGCGGCCCGTTCCGGCGTCGAAGAGGCTGGTCTGCAGGGTCGCGACCGTCGACGTGGTCACCTCCACCGGCCGATGCTCAAAGAAGGCGTAGGAGACGGTCACCCCGTAGTAGCCGAGCATGTCGGTCGGCATGAAAACGGGATCATGGAAGTCGGGATGCGAAACCCCCCGATCCGTCATGATAAAGCCGGTCTGGGTCGTGGTGTTGCGCTTCAGATTGACCAGGCGGGTGATGAGGACCCCGTCGGCGCCGCTCTTTCTTACCGCCTCTTCAAGGGTCTCCCTGGACTGCTTCGCCTCGACACCGATAATGGTGTAGCTCGACGTAGCCTCCAGCTTCATTTTCCGCAGTTCATCGGAAAAAACCTCCTCGAAAACCTGGCGCATCTGGTTGTTGTTCGCAACGCCCACGACCAGAAGCTTCCGGTACTGCTTTGCCGGCGCCTTGTCATCTTTCCATGAGTTGACCAGCGAGATGGATGCGCATCCCGTCAGCATGACGATGAGCAGGAGCGCCCAGAGAGTGCAGTACAGCTTCTTCATCGGTTTCCCCTTTCAAGGAAGTGATTGCGTTGCATGTGGGCGTCGCCGGTGCCGCCCATTACTTTGATATCGTGCGCGGCTGCGTCATGTTCTCCGGTTTCAGGATGTCGTCCAGGGCCTCCTTGCTCAGCCACCCCTTCTGGAGCACCAGGTCATAGACGCTGCCGCCGGTTTCAAGGGCTTCCTTGGCGATGGAGACCGATTTTTCGTAGCCCAGCACCGGGTTGAGGGCGGTGACCAGGCCGATGCTGTTCTGCACGTATTCGCGGCAGCGCTCGACGTTGGCCTGAATTCCGGTGATGCAGCGGCTGGTCAGGACAACGGCGGCGTTCTTGAGGATCATCAGTCCATGGAGGAGGCAGTAGGCGATGATCGGCTCGGCCATGTTCAGCTCCAGCTCGCTCGCCTCCGACGCCATGGCAACGGTCACGTCGTAGCCGATGATGGTAAAGCAGACCTGGCTCACCATCTCCGGGATGACCGGATTGACCTTGCCCGGCATGATGGACGAGCCGGGCTGCATCGCCGGCAGCCTGATCTCGTAGAGGCCGCAGCGGGGGCCGGATGACATCCAGCGCAGGTCGTTGCAGATCTTCGAGAGCTGCACCGCCGAGCGCTTCATGTTCCCTGCCATCTGCGAGAAGACGCCGGAATCCTGGGTAGACTCCACCAGATTTTCCGCCTTGCGCAGCTTGAGGCCGCTGATGGCGGAAAGTTTTTCCGTGACCAGGTCGGCGTAGCCCGGCGGGCTGTTGATGCCGGTGCCGATGGCGGTAGCCCCCATGTTGATCTCCAGCAGTTCGTCGGCCGCGGTCCGCATACTCTTCATGGCGCTGCCGATCATGGCGGCATAGGCGCCGAACTCCTGCCCAAGGGTCATGGGAACGGCATCCTGATTTTCGGTCCGCCCCATCTTGAGAACCTGTGAAAACTCCAGCTCCTTTGCCTCCATCGCAGCCTTCAGTTCGCCGAGGGCTCCAAGGGTGTCCTGCAGCGAGAAGTAGACGGCGAGCTTGATGGCGGTGGGGTAGGCATCGTTGGTGGACTGAGAACAGTTGACGTCGTCGTTGGGGTGGAGGAACTTGTATTCCCCCTTGCTGTGGCCCAGAATCTCCAGAGCCCTGTTGGCGATCACCTCGTTGGCGTTCATGTTGGTTGAGGTGCCGGCTCCCCCCTGGATCATGTCCACCACGAAATGGTCGTGCAGCTTGCCGGCGAGAATCTCGTCGCAGGCGTTACAGATGGCCTCCATCTTCTCCTTTGCCAGAACTCCCAGTTCACAGTTGGCCTGGGCGGCAGCCTTTTTAACCATGGCCAGGGCATCGACGAAATGGGCGAAATTCTTCAGGGGCATCCCGGAGATGGGGAAGTTTTCGACGCCGCGCAGTGTCTGCACTCCATAATAGGCGGAAAGCGGCACCTCCCGGTCACCGAGGAGGTCGTGCTCACGGCGTACGGCAGTCAGCAACACATCGGGGCCTGATTTGCCGGCCAGTTGGTCGGCCGCATGACGCAGTCGCTCGCTTTGCCTCTGGGCCACCTGGGCAAGTATGCGGTAGAAAATGTCAGGCTGGCTCTGCTGGGCTGACATCCAGACATCTCGAGGGACCTGCCATACAGTTGCCCCGGTGCGGGTGAAGGCGCTGGCCGTATGGGGAGATTCGTCCATCAGGGCACCTTCGGCGATCATTGCCCCTTTGGCCAGGGTGGAAAGGTGGGTTGTCGATCCGTGAAGCCCGCGAATGATTTCGACTTCACCCTCTTCAACAATTCCGGCCCAGAGCCGGGGAGTCGATTCATGATACAGGTACTCGCCGGGGGCATAGGTCTTGCGAGACCCCTTGTTGAATACAAAGAGGAGGTCACTTTCAGACATTCCCGATGATGCTGCCGCATTGGCGATCATAGTTTCAAGTAGTGACATGGTGTTTCTCCTTTTTTGAGAAGTTGACTTCGTTGACATGAATCGACATTCCCCTGTTTCGCCGTCACAGGATCATTCCTCCGAACACGAAGCCCAGGATCACCGCAAAGACAATCGTGCAGGTGCCGGGGATCAGGAACGGGTGATCGAAGACATATTTCCCCACCCGGGTCGAACCGGTGTCGTCGAATTCGACTGCGGCGATCAGGCTCGGGTAGGTCGGCAGCACGAACAGCGCACTGACTGCGGCAAAGGCGGCGATCGCCGCGGTCGGGCTGATGCCAAGGGCCAGTGCTGCCGGCATGAGCGCCTTGGTGGTCGCCGCCTGGGAGTAGAGCAGCATGGCGGCGAAGAAGAGGACCACGGCCAACATCCAGGGATACGACGTCAGCAGGTTGGCTGCCAGCACATTGATTTCTTTGATGTGGGCGGACACAAAGGTGGTGCCGAGCCAGGCGACCCCCAGCACGCAGATGCAGGCGCTCATCCCCGACTTGAAGGTCGCCGCGTTGAGGATGTTTTTTGCGTCGGCCTTGCAGAACAGGCAGATGAGAGTGGCGGCTCCCAGCATGAAGGAGATGATCGCGTCGTCCCGCTTGAGGATAGGATCCTTGATAAGGGCGAAGGTCGAACTGATTGCCATGGCATAGAAAACCACGCAGAACAGGCAGATGCCGAAGATCAGAACGGACCGTTTGGCTTCCGGAGGGATCTCCTTCTGATCGTCGGTGGAGGCCTTCATATTGACCTGTCCCTTGGCCAGGCGCTCCTGAAAGACCGGATCGTCCTTCAGGTCCTTGCCCAGGAAGTTCGCCACGACCGCGCCCAGCAGACAGGCCAGAAAACTGCTTGGGATCGCCACCATCAGCAGCTTCACGTAATCGACCCCCACCTTTTCCAGTTCCTTCGAGAAGAAGACCACCGCTGCCGAAATCGGCGAGGCGGTGATTGCAATCTGTGAGGCGACGGTGGCGATGGAGAGCGGTCGTGACGGCCTGATCCCGTTAAGCTTGGCAACTTCCGCGATTACCGGCAGCGTCGAGAAGGCCGTGTGGCCTGTCCCGGCGAACAGGCTCATGGTGTAGGTGACCACCGGCGCCAGGAAGGTGATGTATTTCGGGTTTCGTTTCAGTATCTTTGTTGCGATGTGCACCAGATAGTCGAGCCCCCCGGCCACCTGCATCGCAGCAATGGCGGCGATCACCCCCATGATGATGAGGATGACGTCCACCGGGATGGCACCCGGCTTGACACCGAAAAACCCCAGGACCAGAACGCCGAATCCCCCGGCGAAACCGATGCCGATGCTCCCCAGGCGTGCACCGAGCCAAATAAAAAACAGGACGATCAGCAATTCTATAATCCACATGACATGTCTCCTTTACCGCTTTGGACGGTGAACTTGACTATCCATGCTTCCGTGACCATTGCGCATCAGGGTATCCGGTACCGGCCGCCCAGATTCCTGGTCTGGCCGGTTACGTTCACAACGCCGTCGGCATCCGTCTGAACGATGACCGACGACCAGTTGAACGACAGATTACCGCTGATTCCGGCGAGGTTCCCGGTGCCGCCGACGATGGTGCCGGCAACCTGGCTCCCCTGCTGCAGCTTATCGCTCTGAAGCGTGATGTAGATTTCCGGACCGGCGAGATCCTTCCAGACGCAGCGTCCGATAAGTCCGGTTACCGAATCGGCAAGGCCGACACAATCGGCCCAGAAGTCCTTTTTCTTGCCGAGAGGCGACTGCAGGCTGACATGGCCGGCGAGCTTGAAGGTGAAAACCTGCCGGAGGTCACCAAAGCTGAAGGACGTCCGGGTGCCGTTGGCGATCCAGGTTCCCCTGAAATCGCCCGAATCTGCCCCATGACTGCTGCTGAAGGACGAGGAGGCGAGCAGCAGAACCCCGCACAGAAAAATCCGGAATAACGATGTGCCGTTCATGTGTTCTCCTTTCAGTGCCTGACTTGCACGTGTCAGTTCATCAGCGCCACGATGACCGGTCCCCAGGCGGTCAGCAGGATGTTCCCCACCGCATAGGGAACCGTGTACCCGAGCACCGGAAGCTTGCTCTGGGACTCGTCCTGAAGGGCCTTCAGCCCGGCGGTGAGGGTTCCCGCGCCGGTGCAGACCCCCAGGAGGATGACGGGGTTCATCCGCAGGATGTAGCGCCCCACCAGGAGGCCGATGATGTGGGGGAGAGCGGCCACCACAAGGGCAACAAACACGAGGCTGAGCCCCGTCTGGCGTACGCCGGCCACAAAACTGGGGCCAGCACCCAGGCCCACCACGGCGATGAACGTGCAGAGCCCCACCGAGTCGAAGACCCAGAGGGCCGGCTCCGGAATCCGGCCGAAGGTGGGGTGCACGGAGCGGAGCCAGCCGAACACCAGCCCCATGACCAGGGCGCCGCCGCTGGCGGTGAGGGTGATCAGAACCCCTCCCACCGTAACCGAAAGGAGCCCCACGAGCCCCCCGAGGAAAATCCCCAGCCCCACGAAGATCATGTCGGTGGCTGCCGACGGGCGGTCCACGTAGCCGAGGACCTGGGCGGCCCGCTCCGCATTGCGCCGGTCCCCCGCGATCTGGAGCAGGTCTCCCCGGTATACCTCTGTCTGGGCCGTAATAGGCATCTCCTGCCCGCCCCGGACCAGCTTCAGGAGGGCCACACCCCGGCCGTGGCGCCCGGCCAGTTCCTGAAGCGTCATGCCCACCAGTTCCCTGTTGGTGAGGACCACCTCAAGGTTTGCCAGATGGAACTCCAGCAGCTCCCGATCCTCCACCTCCGGGCCGATGTTCGTGCCGACGTCGAGGATGAGGTTGCGGCGGGCCGCAACGGCGATGATGTCTCCCTCGCTGATCACGGTATCCACGTCAGTTTCAATGATCTCACCGCCACGGCGAAGCCGCTCCACGAACAACCGCACCCCGGGGAACGATGCCTCGAACTCGGCGACGGTCCGGTTCATGGCCATGGCCCCGGTGACGCGAAAGGCGCGAAAGTCCCACTGGCGGTACGATGAGAGGATGCCCGGTTCCAGTTCTTCCTTCCCTGACAGCTCCACTTCCAGCTTCCTGCTCTCCTCGCGCAGGTTGATCCGCATGATGCGCGGCATCAGGAACGAGAGGAACCAGACGAGAAACGTTGTCCCCACCAGGTAGGTCACCGCGTAGGCCACGGGGATGTTGTTCACCAGCCGGATCTTTTCTGCTTCGGGGAGAGGCAGCCGGTTAATGGCGTCGCCAGCCGTGCCAATCACCGTCGACTCGGTGAAGGCGCCGGCCAGCATGCCGGCCGCGGTTCCCGCGTCGTACCCGAGGAGCTTTGCCGCCACGACCGAGACGACCAGCGAGGCGACGCAGATAATCACCGTGAGGAGGAGTTGGGGTAGGGCGTCCTTTTTCAGGCCGCGGAAGAACTGGGGCCCCACCTTGTAGCCGGTGGCGAAGAGGAAGAGGTCGAAGAAGACGGTTTTCACCGTCGGTGAAACCTTAATATCGAACTGACCGATGAGCACCCCGGCCAGAAGCGTCCCCACCACGGTGCCGAGGGAGAAGGTGCCGAACTTCAGCCGACCGATGAAGAACCCCAGCGCCAGTGTGAGGAATATGGCCAGCTCGGGGTACTGCTGAAGAATCGAGATGAGTGTTGCCATGGGTCATTCTCCGCGTGTTTCTTCAAGTTCCTGGCCCCGGAAGAGCGTTGTGCCCGTTTCCCGGAGCCTCGTCACCGCCCGTTTAGCCCGCGTGGCCATTCCAGGGCCGACTATGAGTTCAATCCTTCCATGAAATGCTCCTCGCTATTTCACAACAGTGTCGGCAATGATCCGGGCAATCTTCTGATTCCCGACCCTGCCGTTGTTAAAGATCAGGTGGTAGTACAGGGGATCGCTTTCATCGACGTCCAGGAGCTTGCGGATGATCCGGTCCCGTTCTTTCTGCTGTTCGATGACGAGGAGTTCAGCTTCCTGCTTCGACAGGTTCATCCGGCGGGCAATGGAGGCGACCTTGAAGTCCTTGTTGGCGATCAGGCGAAAGTGGTGACAGTTCTTCATCTGTGTCGAAATTATGGCCGCCCCCAGCCCCACGATGACGGCGTTGCCTGCCGTGGCAATGGATACGACCTGCTCGACGAGGAATTGGTAGTAGTCGCGGTCGCTCTTCCACCGCGGAGAAAGGGTGGCGAACATATCGTCGAGCCAGCGGGGCTTCTGCCCCAGAGAGCGCATGGTGTCCTCGGAGATGTTTTGCTCCCTGGCAACCTCATCAAGAAGTGACTTGTCCACCAGAATCCACGTCTCGTCGGTCATTCTCTCCAGCTGCTTCACCAGTTCTTCCCCGACGGGGAAGGCCTCGCAGCCGAATTCCCTGGAAATGGTGATGGTCGGTTTCGACGGAACGACGGGCACCAGCCGCTTTGCGCGGTTGCCGAGTTCAAGGTAGGCTTTCGTCCTCTGTTCAACAGAAGGTGTCAGCAGTGTGACAGGCATGGTGTCCTCCTTTTCCGGGTTATCGGGTCAATCGTTTCCCTGCTGCTGTGTATCGGAAAGGGTTACGAGCGAGACAATGAGCCTCTGCCCCCCGGCATTGCACAGTTCGTCGAGAGTCAGTTCCGGAGCGTCATCGGCGGGTTCACCCCGCTTGATTCCCAGGCGGTCTACGATCAATGTTGTTCTGGTGGACCAGAGATGTTCTTCGGGGCGGCTCAATACGTCCGCCACAATGTCGAGATACGCCTCAAGCGCCCGGTCATCCCCCCCAACTTCCATGAGCTGCTTCTCGATCCGGCCCAGCATTTCCTCAAGCTTTGCCTCATCCATGCTCTCCGGCGAGTCGGCAGAATCGAATCCCCAGCCACCGCGCTGCAGCAGGTTGAGCTTTGACTGGAGGAGCGTGCGGTATCTCTCCAGGTTCACGCGCTCGGTCTTTATGATTGCGATGCGCCCGAGGGCCAGGCTCAGCAGGTGGTCGAAGGCGCGCCGCTTGAGCAGGCGGCGGGTTTCCGCCTCGCTCCCCGAGGGGGCCACGAGGCGGTGTCCCTCGAAGCTGACCGTTGTCTGGGGGACATCGCGCATGACCACGTCTCCGGACAGGTCAACGCCGATATTCCCCCGTTCCTGTTTCTCCATGGCCAGCATGGCAACGACACGGGGAGAGGCCCCCTCCGGTCCCTTGCGAAATGCTGCCAGGTTCCGTTCGCTGGCAATGAAGGTCTGCAACTCGTCGGCGGAGATGAAAAATCTCCTCAACCGGGGATCGCCGTCAGCATAGTTTTCGATGCTCAACTCCAGCGGCGGTGGCATCCCATCCACCAACGCCACCACATGGTCGATTGCTCGAAGCACCGCCGGTCTCAGCTTCTTCTTGTAGCCCGACACGGCGCGAATCCACGGGTCAGTGCCGTCCACCGCGCGCTCTATGGCTTCCCTGACAAGGGACTCGGGATAGTTCCCCGCTGTGGTGTCGCCGCCGAATAGGGATTGAAAGAGCCGCAACATCGTTTACCTCCGGGTGAAGGGGAGAATCACTGTGCCGTCGCCGCCTGCGTGCCGAGATGTTCAAGGAGAATCCTCCGCACCTCATCAATGGCAAGCGGGTTCAACTGGCTGGAGTGCCCGCTGCGGACGATAAACTCCGACGCCATGCCGTCCAGGTGGGCGCTGCTGTATTCTACGACACCGTCGTTGCCAAGCTTCGGGTCGCCATCACCCTTGACCGCGATGATCGAATGCCCCGTAATCCCAGGAGCCAGCGGAATTTCCGCCAGGGCCTTGATCGTCGGGTTATCAGGCGACATGCTGTCGGCACTGGTGAGTATGACTTTGCCCCCAAGGAGTCTTTTCACATCGTCAGTCATGTACTCAAACATCTCCATGGAACCCTTCACGAATTTTGCCGGCATTGTGATAAGCGACCTGACCAGATTGCGGTTCCACGACTTGCTCTGGAAACTCCCCCGATGGGGTGTGCTGAGAAAGATGACCCTTTTGACAAAGGGGAGCGGCTTGACAATCAGGAGTCTGCTGACCTTGGCCTTGTTTTCCGCCGACATCTCCAGTGAATCGAGGGTTTTCCCGGTCACCGTCTGTACCAGTTGTTCACCGGTATCAACAGCTGTGTACTTGGTCAATAAGCCACCCTGACTATGGCCGGCCACCACCATCTGCCGCAGAGCCGGGTCCTTCCCCTGCGGGTCCAGGGCTACCAACTTGTCACGCAGCGCGTCACGCAATTCGGCAGCGGACACGGCAACCGCCTTGTTGCTGGTGTAGACGAAGTACCAGAACTGGTATTTTCCCCGGATCAGCGGATCGAAACGGAGGGTGTTGAACATCTCCACCCACCAGACCGGATTGCTGGCCGTGCCATGGACAAAGACAACCGGGATCTTTCCTGGCCGATAGGGCTCCGTCATGTAGAGGCCGTCAGGGATTTTACTCGGCTCTCTCCCCAGAAAGGCGCTCAGCCCGAGATCGAAGAACTCGGAGCCTTCAAGCTTGTATGCCAATGGGGAGGTAAGATCGCTTTCAAGCGGTATCGCACCAGCCTTCGAGCTTATGGTGCTGGTATCCTGCGTCGAGTAAAGTTCCAGAGCAGCGCTGGCCGTACCGGCGCTCAGGGCTGCCAGGTCACCCTGGATTCTTAGAACGGCGGTCACCGGGGCCGTCTGGCCACTCGAGAATCCTTTGCCGGTCATTTTCCTGAGGGCAATCAGCGGCAGACCGACACCCGCCGTCCGGTTGCGCACGGAGACGCCGCGGACCACGTACTTGTCAGCCGGCAGGAATTTCTCGAACTCCTCCATTTCCCAGGGAAACTTGGATGTATCAAGTGAGATGGATATGCTGCCGAACGGAAGCTTACGCTCAGCCGCTTTCAGGTCCAACCCTTCGGTATCACCGGCTGCGAAAGCCTGCCACAGACCGAAATTGTACATGTCGACCGCGGCGCGGGCACGGTGATCAAATATGTTCAGACTCTGCCTGGAGTACTCCCCGCTGAGGAAATAAAACGAATAGAGCGTTGAAAGGAGGAAATAATCGGGGGCAAGCTGTTGCTCTTCCTCCTGGAAGCTGTCAACCAGCTGGCTGCCGTAAAGGTAGGAGCCCTCTGCAAGTGTGTAGAGGATATCTCCTCGATTATCATGGAGCGCCTTTTCATGGAGAACTGCTATGGCTGCCGCCGGTTCATCGTCAAATTTATTCAGCAGGTCATAGCGGTTGAGAACGTACTTGGCCTGATCACTGAGCACTCCCGAATTCAATGGATTGGCATATGCATCTTGATAGGCTTCCCGCGGGGATACCGCTTTGACCCCGACCGGAGTGGCGCAGCCGCTAATGAGCAGCGTCCAGATTAACAACATGGCAACGGCACCGCAGGTAATCATTCTTGGCGTCATGGCTTCAATTCCATTCCGGGCAATCCCACGCGAATCAGCCGTGAGAAGTCGCCGGCCTTGTCGGCTGCTTTCGCCCGCTGGTTGATGAGGCTTCGCTTCTTCAGTTCGGCGAAGGGGAGGGTCCGGTCGAGCGTTCCCCGTTCGTAGAGCATCTCGTCGAGGTAGCCGTTGGCAATGAGCCGCCAGTCGAAACGAGCATCGGGGTTGAACCGGCGGGTGTGGCGAAGGATGCTGGTGGTGCAGTTGGTGCCGATGGCCCGGTACCATTCGGGATGGTCCTTCAGGCTGTTCACCTCGCGCAGGTAGTCGAGCAGCACCTTACGGGCAAAGTCCACGGGGACGTTGAGCCGGTAGAGGTAGACATCCTCACCGGTGCGGTAGTTTGTCCTCAGGCGCACGACATCTCGTTCGTCCGCCACCACATAGGTCAGCTCGAACTGTTTGAAGAAACCCTTGATCGCCGAGTACTCCTCACCCACTTCCTTGCGGGTCTCGATGGAGAAGCAGAGATGGCTTCCGTCCTTGAAGCCGAAACTCATCATGGTGTGAGCGATGCTGGGCGACCCCCAGTAGACAAGGAAGAGGTCGAGACTCTTCAACGTGTTCAGGTCGAAGCTCCGGTCGTAGTGGCGGACCGTGAAGTCGGTTTCGGTGCGGTAA
The DNA here is from genome assembly GCA_021849045.1 of Deltaproteobacteria bacterium. Taxonomy (GTDB): domain Bacteria; phylum Desulfobacterota; class Desulfuromonadia; order Geobacterales; family DSM-12255; genus Geomobilibacter. The sequence continues at coordinate 22,174 of JAJZTK010000045.1, forward strand.
TCGCAGTTGCGGATGTTGTGGACGGTGACCAGGTTATCCCTGATCTCGGCCCAGGGGAGCACAGCCAGATCCGGCTGCCAGTTCCGGCTGTTGGACGGAGGGATCAAAAACCACCAGGCAATGAATACCGCCGTGAACAAGACCAGGAAGGCACCCCATGCCCGGCGCTTCCGCTTCCTGAGGCCGGAGAGGATGAGGCTCACGGCCGCCAGCGCGAAGATGCCGGCCGTTACCGGACGCAGTACGGCAGGAAGGTTTGAGTAATAGATGGCCAGCGTCCCCAGAAGGGCAACGATGACGAGGCCGATAAAGGCCACTGCCAGGCCGAATATTTTTGGAATGTTCCCCTTCATCTGCTTGGTATTCCCTTCTCGGACGTATAAATGGTGCGGTCAACGAACCGCACTGGAAACTAGTTCCGGCTGCTGATTTCGAGAGAAACAAGCCGCGCCAGGAGTGTTGCCGGGTAGAGCTGTCCCATGAGCGCCTCCATGATGACGAACATGCGTACCGTCGGGTGGATGGCGGTAACGTCGCCGTAACCGAGGGTAGTCAGGGTGACGAAGCTGAAATAAGTGAAGGTCTCTTGCCGGGTCATTGTGTCGATATGGTGGGCGACCGACAGGGAAAAGGCCCCCGTAATCGAGAGGTCCAGAAACTGATAGAGCATGGACCAGGTGATGCCGAACAGTATGTAGACCGCCACTGCCCCCTTGACCCGGTGGAGGGTCACCTGTTTGTCGTCCTGGAATACCCTGATCAGCAGGACGCCGGTCAGGAAGGCAAGAAAGAGCAGGGATGTGGCGGCTGACCAGACTGCTACGGCTTTGTTCTCGGTAAATCTGTCCATCCAGCGCAGGATGATGGCCGCGACTGCGACCATGCCGGCAATGAAACGGGGAAGGGGGAGTGACGAAATCGTCACCACCCCCGAGATCAGCAGGAACGAAAAGAACAGGGAGGAAATAATCCGCATCAGGACCGATTCGATGAAAGGCCCCAGGAACAGGGAGACGAAGAGCAGGATAAGAAAGGCTGAAAGCCCTTTGTCCCCCCACCAGAAACTGGTGGTCCTCTTGATTGAATCGGCAACGTATCGCATCTGCGGGCCTTCCCTGGAATTCAGTTTGCGATGTCGAAATCCCGTTTCATGGTGTAGAGCATCCTTACCAGTTCATATTCGAACGGCGAACCGGTCTGACGGTAGCGGAAGGGGATCCGGTGCCGCTTGTCTACGACATAGGTGGCGGTGTACGCATTGGAGATTCCTTGGTCGTCGACCCAGGCGCTCGGTCCCGCAAAGGTGAAGATTGCCCCGTCGACTACCATGCCCGCAGTGTCGCGCACGTTGGACGGCCCGGCAATGGGGAGGACAATGTACGAACCGTTGCCCGTACCGTAGTGGCCGAGGGTCTGGCCGAAGTCCTCGGTCTGGCGCTCCAGACCGAAGGATGTGGCAGGATCCCAGAGGCCGGCGATGCCGATGGTGGTATTGATGGCGAAACGGCTCAGAGTGATGCCGGCGTCCTTGAACTTGAGCTGGAAAAGGTTGTTGGTGAGGTTGGCAAATTCGCCGATGTTGTCGACGGCGTTGGAGACCCGATCCTCTACATAGTCGGGGAGAATGAACTCGTAGGTCCGGACGACCGGAATGAAGAAATACTTGTCAAAGTTGTAGTTGAAACGGTAGGCGCCGCGGTTGAACCCTTCCATGGAGTCGCTGACTTCAAGCAGGCGGGGGCTGTCCTTCTTTACCACGTCCTCATAGGTGCGCAGCGGAGGGATGGTTTTGCTGCTGGTCTCGGGAAGGGTGCTGCATCCGCTCGCCAGGAGCATGGCTGAAAGGGCAGCCGAAATGAGTGATATCCGTTTAGTGGTAGAGTTCATGATCATATCTCCTTACCCGTCAGAAAGTCGATCATGGAGCGGACCACGTCGGGATGGAACATATTGCCCATGTGGCCGCCCGTCGGAAATATCCGGGCCCTGTTGCCGAAGACACCCTGCAGGTAGTCGATTTCGCCGGGCATCAGGATGATGTCGTCTTCATTGTGGACAAGACCGATCTTGCTGGCGCTCTTGAGATACGGCTCGATGCTTTGCAGTTTCGAGCGGTCAAGGAGAGCTTGCCGGTTCATGTACGGATCCTTCTTCTCGTAGTAAGGGAGTAAGTATTCGTTGAAGTAGTCCTCAAAGCGGGTACGGTAGGAGACCATGGCATATTTGGTCAGCGACGTCGAGTTGTTGAGCCTGGCATTTTTCGGGACGATGTAGCCGCCGCCGTTCATGACATCGGCGGTGAAGATCATGTTTGCCGAACTCATGCGGAATGCCGTACCGATGATGGCTGCCAGATTTTCCTCGCTGGGGGGGAGGCGTTTGTAGGCGTTATAGATGAAGTCGCCGCTCAGTTCCGTGTGTCCCATTTCTTTCGAGACGGCTGCCAGCTTCGCCACGAGGCCCCGGAACCACTGATCGAACTTTTCCGGTCCGCCGGGGATGTTTTCCACCATCAGCTTATCCAGGGCTATTACCGAATCGTAGAGATTGACCGGCGGATTGATGAGCAGGACCCGTTTAAAATTGAATCGTTTTTGTTCATCGTCCAGCTTGGCGATGAATGCCGCGTTGAAAGCGCCGAGGCTGTAGCCGGTCAGGGCGAAGGAAGAGACTTCGATCTTCGGCTTGACCTTCTCGTAGGCCAGTTTCATGACCCGGTAGAGGTCCCTGGCATCCCGGAGGGAATCACCCGGCAGCCCTTTCGACGCGTTCACTACGAAATCCATGTGGGTCGGCGAGGTAATGGAGATTACGTGGAATCCAGCCTGGTGGAGCGCCTTCTGGAGCTTCACCATCCGCGGCGTGTTGTAGCGGGACCCGGTGCCGGCAACCACGAAGACGAGCGGGGCCTTGTGGTCCTGGTAGGCCAGGGAGAAGGGGAGCCCGTCTTCATACCAGAAAACGTCGGGGATCTTGAGGTCGGGGAATACGTCAATGGTGTATTCCTTGGTGGGGACTTCCTCCGGCAGCTTGACCTCGAAAGCTTTCGGCAGCTCCATGACGGTAGCTACATAGGGGTTGACAAAGGGGTAGAAATAGGGCCGGGAATCCGCGGAGACGCTCTTCGCCCACCACAGGCAGGCCATTATAAGTATTATCGATGCAAACAGTCGTTTCATCGTGTCCTCCGATGATAATAAGGTAGTCAACCGCTCGGTCCCGCACATTCGTCAGGGGGCGAGGCCCGCTTCGCGGAAATAGCGTTCAGCCCCCGGATGGAGCGGAACTATCATATTATTGCTTACGTCACGGGGGGACAGGTCCTGGAGAGCGGGATGCTGGCGCTTGAAGAGATCGAAGTTTGCAAGGACTTCTTTTGCCAGGCGGTAGACGGTTTCATCGGTCGTGTCTGCTCTGGTGAACAGTACTGCCCTGACGCCGATGGTCGAAACCTCTCCCTGTTTCTCCAGGCCCGGATAATGGTTTGTGGGGATTGTTGCCGGGATGATGACCTGATTGCCGGCAGTAACCTGAGAAATGATCGTCTTGTCGAGGGGGAGCAGCTGCACCTTCCGCTTGCCTGCGCTTGCCTCGAGAACCGAGAGGTTCGGGTGGCCTACCGTGTAGATGTATGCATCGATATCATCCTTTTGCAGGAGCTCTGCGGCCAGTGCCGAGGGATGTTCGGAGACCGTCACGTCTGCCAGCGTTACACCGGAGCGCTCCATCAGGATCGTGCCGTATTCGTTATCGCTCGAGCCGGGCGCCCCGATGTTGACCCGTTTCCCCTTGAGATCGCTGATCCGCCTTATTTCGCTATCAGTGGCGGCGACGACCGTCAACGCCTCCGCATGGAGAGCGAGGACGGCGCGTAGTTCCTTCCGGGGCTTCCCCTTCCACGGACCGGTTCCGTCTGCCGCACGTTGAAGCATGTCCGCCTGGACAATCCCGAAGGCTGTCTTTCCCTGCACAACATTGTCGATGGTGACAAGCGCACCCTGCGATGGCATGGCGGAAACCCTCAACCCGTACTCGGCACTTTTGCGGTTGAAAAGCTTGGCAACGGCGCTGGAGGCGGCGTAGTTGGTGCTGGTGGTGTCTCCGGAGCTGATGACGATGGACGGCTGCTGGAAGGCGGGGAGGGTGGCCGGCGTCAGCAGCAGTGCCATTGCGGAGACCAGGGGAAGTGCGGCGTGCTTGAATCGGTTTGGGCATATCATCAGTATATTCCTCCTGTAGAGATCAAATTAGTCACGGTGCACGGTCCTTTCCCCGCCGCCACCCGTCCGATGTCACTCACTTCTGCACAGGCAGGCTTATACCCTTCTCGTAATCATCTTCCTCTATTTCGCGTATCTCGGAGTTTTGAAGGGTTATCGTCGAACCGCTCTTCTTGTCCTTGAACTTGACGGCCCCCGCCTTGGTTTCCTCAATCTCGGTTGTGTAGTAGGTCTGACCTCCCGCCGGTTCTTTCACCTGATAATAGGTGGCACAGCCACCGGCAATGATTGCTGCCCCCAAAATTGCTGCCGCCGTAACTAATCGTTTCATGGTCTTCCTCCGTGCATTCTCGCGGTGTCGGCGCTATTTAGGCTCGATTTTGGTAATCTTCGTCCCCTGCAGGCCAAGACCGGCCATGAGGCCCCGCTGGTCGAAGAAGAACGCATAGATGTCATCCTTGGCCGTTGTGGTGGTGAGCGATTTGGCCGCGCCCATATCGACGACCACGATGCTCGGGCCGACCCCGACTTCCCATCCTTCCGATTTGTCTAGGTAGTCCAGTGCCTCCTTGTTCATGAAGAAGAGGGCGTAGCCGAAGGTCTGGGCGCCTGCCTGCAGGCCGTAGGAGAGGGCGACGCTCCGGAAGTAGCCACTCGTCTTCCCCTGTTCGCGGAGCGCTCCCTCGCCGTACTGGCCGCCAATGACCAGTCCTCCCTTGATGATACTCGGGAAGACGAGAATGGCCGTTGCCTTCTCCGAGAGGACCTTGGCTGCCGGGGTGCTTTCGTACAGCTTCTGCAGGGCCGAGTCCACGTCGCGGTCGATTTCGACCTTGCTGGCGGCGTAAGCCGTGGTTGTCGTTATCACTGCCGGCACTGCCAGCGCCAGCATGAGTACCGCGATTACCAGACGAATATGCTTGGTCATGACGTTTTCTCCTTTGCGTTTGGTGCCTCCTGACAGAGTCAGGGATTCATGCACGAGCCGAACACGATGAATGCCTCGTCATCGCCGGTTGCGCTCAGGGTAAGTGCTGCTGAATCCTCGCCCAGTGCCATGCTTCCATCCACGCATCTCGCTGCCGTGCAGGGCAATAATCCCTTCGAGTTTGTCGATTGTGGCAATTGTCGTGGGGGTTCGCGGGATGTCCTTGTCAAGCGACGTAATGGTCTTGGTCTTCAGATTGATCAGGATGAATCGGGGCAGGGCCATTTCCTGAATAGTCCATTCCTTGCAGCCGTCCTGGCTCGTGCACTCAAACGCCTTGGTCAGGGCGCAGGTGCGCGTGGCGCCATCCTCGGCCATGGCAGGGACAACGGTGCAGAGAAGAGCGGCTGCCAACAATAGGGGGGTAATTCGTGCCATTAACGGTATCCTCCTTGGGAGTAGTAGGTTACTTGACGGTGTATCCTTTCCCTTCCATGCAGGCGCCCAGTGCCCTGTTGTACTCGCTGCGCCGCTGGTCATAGCCGGCGGCCTGCTGCTGTGACCACTCATCCTGGGCCTTTTCGCTGCGGTTCTTCCGGACACCGCCTATGACTCCTCCCGACGCGGCGCCGATGGCCGCTCCTTTGCCAGCATCACCGGCAACGGCGCCGATGAGTGCTCCGGCGGCGGCCCCGCCAGCAGCCCCCCTCAACACCCCCCCCTTCTTTTCCGGTGGTGGAGCGGTGGCTGTCGGTGCC
>JAJZTK010000207.1 GCA_021849045.1 Deltaproteobacteria bacterium
AAGTTCAACCGCGAAACCTCGGGGGCGGTCGGCGAATGGCGTCACAACCTCGGCCGTCGCGACCAGCTGGCCCTGTTCGGCCAGTACACCATGCTGCGCTACGGCCATGACAAGACCGGGGTGGATTTGTCTTCCCAGGATGTGAACCAGTACGTGATCGGCGGGGGATGGATTCACGCCCTGGACGACGCCGGGCAGAAAATTCTCTTCGCCAGCCTGTACAACGGCCAGGAGCGCACCACCGGCCCGGTGGACCGAATTGACGGTGACCAGCGTTTCTGGGGAGCGAGGGTCGGCGGCCAGATGACGTTCAGTCCGAAGCTGGATGCCTTTGCCGTGGCCGGTGTGAAGTCCGGCAGCTACACTGAGAAGAACATTCTGTTCGGAGATTATCGCTACGACGAACAATACGATCTGAGTTTTGGTATGAACTGGCGTCCTGTCCAGAACTGGACGCTACGTCCCCAGATAAGTTATACCCGGGTGGACTCCAACGTGGCCATCAACGATTACGACCGGGTTGACGCCTCGGTAACCCTGCGGCGGGATTTCAAATGACCAGGCGTGATGAAGGAGCGAACGCCATGATGCGGAAGAATTTCGGGTGGTTGGCGCTGGGGCTGGTGCTCCAGCTGTTATTCGTTTCTTTGGCCGAAGCGGCGGCGGGGCGCTTTCAGTTCGTGGTCGGCGAAGTGAAGGTGCTGGATGCGGCAGGCAAGGAGCGCTCCGCCCGCAAGGGTGGCGAGGTCAACGAAGGGGAGTCCATTCTCTCCGGGGCTTCCGGCACGGCGCAAATCCTGCTGGTGGACGGCGGCATTCTCGCCGTGCGTCCCGATACCCGGATGAAGATCGACGAGTACAAGTTCGACGGCAAGGACGACGGCAGCGAGCGCAGCTTCTTCTCCATCGTGAAGGGCGGCTTCCGTTCCATCACCGGCCTCATTGGCAAGAAGCACAAGGAGAACTACGGCATCAAGACCCCGTCGGCCACCATCGGCATCCGCGGCACCGACAGCGAGACGGTGCACGTGGCGACCCCCCTCCCGGGGGTGCCGGAAGGCACCTACAACAAGGTGAACACCGGTGCCACGGTGATGAACGGCACGGTGATCAATCCCAACCAGGTAGGCTATACCCCCAACCTCCAGACCCCGGCCGCCATTCTGCCGGCGATGCCGCCGATTTTCGAGGCGGCAAAGCCGGGCCAGGAGCAGAAGAAGGAGGACAAGGACAGCGGCGAGAAGAACGGGCAGCAACAGAATGGGGATAACGGTGGAAAGAAGAGCAGTTCGTCTTCCTCGCAGGATAGCCAGCAGGAGGGTGGCCAGACCACTTCCGGCAGCGGGCCGGTTTCAAGCACGACGACTGTCGCATCAACCGTGACAACCGCTCCGCCGGCTACCACCAATATCGTTACCGGCAGCACGGTAACGAGTGGCGGGGTTGCCACGGCCACTTCATATATTGATGCTCCCTACGGTTATGGCGGCGTGGGGTCGGAAATTTCCTGGCGCACCGAATGCGTGGGCTCCCCCTCTTGTACCTCATACACCGGCTACTGGGCCGGGGCGGGCGCGATTGTTCGGGAAGCGGGGAAAACCCAGACCATGCTAGTCAATTCCGCAACCGGAATGCCCATCCTCCTGGCGGAACAGGATGCCTACGACAGCTTCCAGTATTCGGCGGGAACGGCCTCGGTTTATGGCTATGGTTCGACAACACTTCCCTCGGGTGAAAAGGTGGCATGGGGACGGTATGTGGGGGACGATGTGATGGTTGACCACGATGGCACCCAATATCCCCTGGTGATGAACTTAGCCTGGGCCAGCGCGGCATTGAACTATCTCGAAGCGGATAGTTACGTCAATGCGCTGGCGGCGAGCAAGACCTTTTCCACCCTTGTAGGCGGGTCGGTCACGGATGAGCTGGGCAACGTGTATTCCACACTCAGCGGGGCATTGGCGATAAATTATTTGACAAAAGATGTTTCTCTGGGGATTTCTGCTTCGACGAGTGGCAGGACATGGAGCCTGAGCTATGGCAATTCCGGTGAAGGAATACAGCAGTTCTATGGTGGTGGTTGTACAACAGGTCCCTGCGGACTGGGCTTGCTATCGAGTTCTACCTATAACGCTGGATCGACCATTAATATCCTCACAGCAGGTGGCAAGGGTGAGGCACATGGTGTCTTGATCGGCTCCGGTTCCACGGTGAATGGGGCGCTGACTTCGTTCAGTGCGACGGTACCTGGCACGGCTGCCATCAGCGGGACGATCGTGCTCAAATAACGGGCACAACAGTGGAAGAAAAGCATGGCACCTGACGTGACCCAGAAGACCGACGACATCTCGGAAATCAGCTCTAAGCTGGCGTTCACCCGCAAGCTGCAGGGGGTGACCAACAAGATCCACGCCACCAAGAATGTGGACGAGATCATGCTCGAGGTGAGTAAGGACATCTGCGCCCTGTTCGAGGCGGACCGGTTGACCATCTATACCGTCAACGAAGAGAAGAATGCCATCGTCTCCAAGGTCAAGACTGGCCTCAATGCCTTCAAGGACCTGAAACTGCCCATTTCGGCCCAGAGCATCGCTGGCTATGTGGCCTTCCACAAGCGTCTGGTGAATATCGCCGATGTTTACGATGACGAGGAGTTGAAGCGCCACAGCCCCCAGATCCGCTTCCTCAAGGAAGTGGATCAGAAGACCGGCTACCGCACCAAGCAGATGCTGGTGGTGCCTATTCTGGAGGCTGAGGATGGAGACTTGATGGGCGTGATCCAGATGATCAACACCCTTTCCGGATTGCCGTTTCCACAAATAGCCGAGGAAGGGGCGGTGGAGCTGGCCAAGACCCTGTCCATCGCCTTCAACCAGCGCCAGCAGCCCCTGCGCCTGGTCAAATCCAAGTTCGATACCCTCATCACGGAGAGCGTCATTTCCGCCGGTGAGCTGGAACTGGCTTCCCGTTCCGCCCGTAAAAAGAGCCTGCCACTGGAAGACGTGCTGATCGACGAATTCCAGGTGAGCCTTGAAGCTTTGGGAAAAGCCTATGCTGCGTTTTTCCATGTGCCTTATGAGCCCTACAAGGCGGATCGCATCAAGCCGGCTGACCTGTTGTCCAATTTGAAGCGGGATTATGTCGAGACCAGCCAATGGTTGCCTCTGGAGGAGGGGCCTGATGGACTGATCGTCCTGACTCCTGACCCGGAAATGGTGGGCGCTTCCCGGGTGGTCAACAACGTTTTTCCCAAGCACAAAATTAATTACCGGGTGTGTTCTCATCGGGAATTCCTCAAGCAGCTCGATCTGTTCTTCGGTGCCGAAGGATTGATGGGGGGGGATTCCACCTCCATCGGCGATCTCTTGTCCAATCTGGATGATGTCCATGAGGAAAAGGACGAGGGTGCCGACGATATGGCCGCCGCCGCCGACAACGAGCTGGTGAAGCTGGTCAACAAGATCATCGTCGACGGCTACAACAAGAAGGCGTCCGACATACATATCGAGCCCTTCCCGGGCAAGGAAAAGACCGAGATCCGCTACCGCATCGACGGCTCTCTGGTGCCCTATATCCAGATTCCTGCCAGTTACCGCAATGCACTGGTGACGCGCCTCAAGATCATGTGCGACCTGGACATCTCCGAGAAACGCAAACCCCAGGACGGCAAGATCAAGTTCAAGAAGTTCGGGCCGCTGGACATCGAACTGCGGGTGGCCACGGTGCCTACCCAGGGCGGGGTGGAGGATGTGGTGATGCGTATCCTCGCCTCCGGCGAGCCGCTGCCCCTGGAGAAGATGGGATTTTCCAAGGTCAACCACGCAAAGCTGCTGACTTGCATCGAGAAGCCCTACGGCCTGTTTTTTGTCTGCGGCCCGACGGGTTCCGGTAAGACCACCACCCTGCATTCGATCCTGAAATACCTCAACACCTCCGAGACCAAGATCTGGACCGCCGAGGACCCGGTGGAAATCACCCAGCGGGGCCTGCGCCAGGTACAGATGAACCCCAAGGCGGGCCTTAATTTCGCCACTGCCATGAAGGCCTTCCTCCGGGCAGACCCGGACATCATCATGGTGGGCGAGATGCGGGACGCGGAAACCACCGGCATCGGTATCGAGGCCTCTCTCACCGGCCACCTGGTGTTCGCCACCTTGCATACCAACAGCGCGCCGGAATCCATCATCCGCCTGCTGGACATGGGGATGGACCCTTTCAACTTCGCTGACGCCATGTTGGGCATCCTGGCCCAGCGTCTCGGCAAGCGCCTGTGCGGCAAGTGCAAGAAGGCCTACACGCCTTCGGCGGAGGAAATGGACTCCCTCGTGAGCGAGTACAGCCTGGAGCTGCAGAACACCACCACCTGGAAGAAAGATCCCCAGGCGGCCCGCCAGGCGGTGCTGGAGGAGTGGAAGAAATCCTTCGCCAACGACAAGGGGCAGTTCACCCTGTACACCGCCGAGGGCTGCGAGGAGTGCAACAATACCGGCTATAAGGGCCGGGTGGGCCTCCACGAGCTGCTGGTGGGCACCGACGCGGTGAAAAAGTTGATCCAGGAGCATGCACGGGTGGCGGAAATCCTCGCCCAGGCCCTGGAGGACGGCATGCGCACCCTGAAGCAGGACGGTATCTATAATGTGCTTCAGGGTATCTCCGACATCAAGCAGGTACGCGCGGTCTGCATCAAATAAACCGGGAGAACGGCGATGAGCGGTTTGACCCATGAAAAACTGCTGGAACGGCTGGAGCAACTCACCGCCATCGGCGCTTCCTTGTCCGCCGAAAAGAACACGCCGCGCCTGCTGGAGTCCATCCTCCTGGCGGCGAAAAGCCTGACCAATGCGGACGGTGGTACCCTCTACCGGGTGGCGGACGGCCATCTGAGCTTCGAGATCATGCGCACCGACACCCTGGGCATTGCCATGGGCGGGACCACCGGCAAGCCGATTCCTTTCCCTTCCTTGCCGTTGTACCTGGACGATGGCCAGCCCAACGAGCACCTGGTGGTGGCCTACGCGGTGCTCCACGATTGCACCGTCAACATCGCCGACGCCTACGAAGCCGAGGGCTTCGATTTTTCCGGCACCCGCAAGTTCGACCAGAACACCGGCTACCGATCCCAGTCCTTCCTTACGGTGCCGATGAAAAACCACGAAAACGAGATCATCGGCGTCCTGCAGTTGATCAACGCCCGGGACCACGATGGCGGCGCCATCATTCCCTTTTCAGTGGAAGATCAGAGCTTTGCCGAATCGCTTGCTTCCCAGGCCGCCATTGCCCTGACCAACCGGCAGTTGATCGATCAGCTGGAGCGTCTGTTCGAATCCTTCATCAAATTGATCAACATCGCTATCGACGAGAAATCACCCTATACGGGAGGGCATTGCGAGCGGGTGCCGGTGCTTACCATGATGCTGGCAGACGCCGTGGACGCCGTGGACGACGGTCCCCTGAAGGACTTTCGCCTCGACGAGAAAGGGCGACACGAACTCAAGATCGCGGCTCTTCTGCACGATTGCGGCAAGGTGACCACGCCGGTCCACGTGGTGGACAAGGCCTCGAAACTGCAAACCCTCTACGACCGCATCCACGAAATCGATACCCGGTTCGAGGTGCTGAAGCGGGACGCCGAAA
>JAJZTK010000208.1 GCA_021849045.1 Deltaproteobacteria bacterium
TGGAGAACCCTTCGCACCCTAATTGAGTCCGGATGTAACCGTTGTCCATCTCCAGCTGCCCCTCGAACAGCTGGGTGTTCGGCTGATGGCCAATGGCAACGAAGCAGCCATGGACCGGGATATCCTTGGCGGAACCGCTGGTATGGCGGATGCGGATGCCGGTCACGCCGCTGTCGTCCCCCAGCACCTCGTCCAGGACATGGTTCCACTCGATGGTGACGTTGCCACCCCGGGTTTTTTCGATCAGCTTGTCGGCCAGCATTTTCTCGGAACGGAACCGGTCGCGACGGTGTACTACCGTGACATGGCTGGCGATGTTGGAGAGATAGAGCGCCTCCTCCACCGCCGTGTTCCCCCCGCCGATGACCGCCACCGGCTTGCCCCGGTAGAAAAAGCCGTCGCAGGTGGCGCAGGCGGAGACTCCCTTCCCTTTGAACCGCTCCTCGGATGGCAGCCCCAGGTACCTGGCCGTGGCGCCGGTGGCGATGATCAGGGCGTCGCAGGTGTAGGTCCCGGACTCGCCGGTCAGGACGAAGGGACGCTGCTGCAGGTCCGCCTTGCTGATATAGTCGTTGATGATCCGGGTATTGAACCGCTCGGCATGGCGCCGCATCCGGTCCATCAGTTCCGGTCCCAGCACACCGTCCACATCGCCGGGCCAGTTGTCCACATCGGTGGTGGTCATCAGCTGGCCACCCTGCTCAAGACCGGTGATCAGGGCTGGCTGCAGGTTGGCCCGGGCCGCGTAAATGGCTGCCGTATAGCCGGCAGGGCCGGAGCCGAGAATGAGAAGCCGATAGTGGGACGACATGGAATACACCTCCAGGTTAATGTGCCCAAACAATACCAGCAGAACCCGGAAAATGCAAGGAGCGCGGCCCCTGCAAAGGCCCTCCGACATTGACCGTCGGGGAATGCTCTGGTACACTTCCTTCACACTGTCTTCGTCATTTCAATCGCAGCAGGAGGATTTTTTATGAAACGCATGCTTTCCAGCCTCATCATCGGTGGCACTCTTCTGGCCGCCTCGGTCGCCGGCGCCCGGGATATCCGCTTTTCTTCCGGCCTCATTCAGAGCCAGTTCAAGGAGTTGAGCAAAGAGGCAGGCGCGGCCCTGGCGTACCGCAACGCGGCTCCGGCCGCATCGCTCGGCATCACCGGTTTCGACCTGGGGGCGGAAGTCTCCATCATCGACATCAAGAGCGATAGTCAGTACTGGAAGGCCGCCCTGGGCAACGATGCCCCATCGTACCTCTATATTCCCAGCCTGCGGGCGCGCAAGGGGCTCCCGTTCGGCATTGACGTAGGGGCAATGTACAGCTATGTCCCGGACAGCAACGTAAAGATCTATGGCTTCGAGGTGAGCAAGGCAATCCTGGAGGGAACCGCTGTGACCCCGGCCCTCGGCGTCCGGGCCAGCTATACGAAACTGGCCGGGGTAAACGATCTGGATCTGCAGACCGTCGGTATCGACGCCAATATCAGCAAGGGGTTCGCCATCATCACCCCCTATGCCGGTGCAGGTCTGGTCTGGGTGGACAGCAAAGCGGGGGGAAACCTGGCAACTTTCTCACCGGTGATAAACGGGGGCAAGTCCCTCTCAGAGGAGAAGGTCTGGCTCCCCCGCGGCTTTGCCGGCGCCAGGATCACCATCTTGCCGTTCATCAAGGTAACCGGCGAGATCGAATATGCAGTACGACCGATCTATACCCTGAAAGCGGCCATTGATTTCTAACCGGAGGCGAGCAGCACGAAGATAAGGCATGGGTTAACTCGATCTCCTCGCGCCTTGATCCTCGTACCTCGTGCCTGACCTTATGCACGCTGACCAACATCTGGACAAGAGCATTGCCGGCCGCTTCACCTGGGCCATCATCCTGACCGCCCTGACCCTGGTGGCCGAGGTGATCGGCGGCATCTGGACCAACTCCCTGGCACTGCTCTCCGATGCAGCCCACGTCTTTCTCGACCTGTTTGCCCTGCTCCTGTCGCTCGGCGCCATCAAGCTCGCCTCTTTTCCAACCAGCGATACCCGGACCTTCGGCTGGCACCGGGCCGAGGTCTTTGCCTCGTTCATCAACGGCGCGTCGGTCTTCCTCATCGCCATCGGCATCTTTTACGAGGCATGGGGCCGTTTCGGCGCCCCCCAGGAGGTGAAGAGCGTTCCCATGTTCGTCATCGCCCTGATCGGCCTGGCCATGAACCTGATTGCCGCCGGCGCCCTGCATCAGCACTCCCACGACGACCTGAACGTACACAGCGCCTTTCTCCACGTACTGGGAGACGCGGCCGCCTCGGTCGGCGTCATCATCGGCGGGGTGGTGATGTACTTCACCAAATGGTACCCCCTGGATGCGATCATCTCGGTCGGGATCGGCTGCGTCATCTTCTGGGGGGCCTGGCGGGTCATGCGGGATTCGGCCCATATCCTCCTGGAAGGGGTGCCGCGGGGAATGTCCGGCAGCGCCGTTGCCGATTCCATCAGGACCGTCGAGGGAGTGAACGATATCCACCACCTGAACCTGTGGGCCATCTGCTCCCACATCCTCGCCCTCTCCGCCCATGTGGACGTGAAGCCCGAGTTCAAGGGTGAACAGGCCGGGGTCCTGCGCCGCATAGAGGAACTCCTGTTCGAGCAATACCATATCTCCCACACCACCCTGCAGGTGGAGTGCACCATGTGCGTCGAAGGCCCGGTCCTCAAGGAGATGCGCCACCGACCCCGGGCCGGACGAAGCCACGATCATCCACACGACCACCCCCATGGCGGCGGCTGCCGCCATGACCACCATCACGGCCACAGCCACTAAAGCCCCATGACCGATCAGACATTGCTTACCTACAGCCTCATCCATGAAGCCGAATACCGCCTTAAGAAGCGGGTCCGCCGCACCGAGCTGATTCACTCCCACCACTTCAGCGACCATCTGGGTATCCCGCTCTATTTCAAGTGCGAGAACTTGCAGCGCACCGGGTCCTTCAAGATCCGCGGCGCCATGAACTTCATGACCGCCCAGTCCAAGGAGGCCCTGGCCAGCGGGGTCATTACCGCCTCGGCCGGCAACCACGCCCAGGGAGTCGCCTTTTCCGCCGACTTGCTTGGGGTAAAGGCCACGGTCTACATGCCGGAGACAACCCCGCCCCAGAAGGTCTTTGCCACCCGGGACTACGGTGCCGACGTGGTCCTGACCGGCAGGAACTTCGACGAGGCCTACGCCGCCGCAGTTCAGGCCGGCCGCGAGAGCGGCGCCCTGTTCGTCCACCCGTTCGACGACCCGCTGGTCATGGCCGGCCAGGGGACCATCGGCCTGGAGTTATTGGAGGAGATCCCCGATCTGGCCAACCTGCTGGTGCCGATCGGTGGCGGAGGCCTGATCGCCGGCGTGGCAACTGCCATCAAGGAGACCAATCCCGGCGTCAGGATCATCGGTGTGGAGGCCGCAGCGGCGCCGTCGATGAGCCTGGCGTTGAAAACGGGAAGGATCGTGGAAACACCGCTCACGGTCAGCCTGGCAGACGGGATTGCCGTAAAACGGGCCGGAGCGCACACCTTTCCGATCGTCCAGCAACTGGTGGACGACGTGGTGCTGGTGGGAGAAGAGGATATCGCCCTGGCAATCGTGGGGCTCCTGGAACGGACCAAGCTGCTGGTGGAAGGGGCCGGGGCCGTGCCGCTGGCCGCGATCATGAGCGGGGCTGCCTCCAACCTCTCCGGGAAGACGGTCTGCCTACTCTCGGGGGGGAACATCGACGTGAAGACCATCTCGGTCGTGGTGGAGCGGGGACTTCTGGCCGCCGGGCGCTACCTGAAGCTCAAGGTAGAGCTGGATGACGCCCCCGGTTCGCTGGCCAGACTGACGGCCGAGATCGCTGCTGCCCGCGCCAACATCTCCATCATCAATCACGACCGCCGCTCCAAGTCGCTCCCGATCGGCAAGACCGAGGTGCTGGTGGAGCTGGAGACCCGGGGGTACGACCATATCCAGGATGTTATCGGGCATTTGGAGGGGGTGGGGTATGAGGTGGAGGTGCTGAAGTAGGCAGGTCTATTGTCTGCCGGCGTCGCTTCATTGCGTACCGTCTTAATCTATGGAACATTTTGTTCATCAGCATTCAGGGGGCAGCGTTATGCAACCCGCTCATGCGGAATTTGTCGACCGGCTTCTGTCAGGCAAATCACTGCTCCGGTTTGCCTTATGTTGGTCCCTGTGGTAAGGTTCACCCATCACTCAAAGGAGCCGTGTCATGCTCATTCAATTGACCATCAACGACAACGAGCTGCCATCATTCATGAACATCATCGAACATCTCAAATCCGGCATGGTCGAAAGCATCAGCATTCTCGATCTGGACGAGACATCGTTCGTCGTTTCATCGGCGGATGCCTTGCGGGAACGGGTTGCGTCAGCCGAGCAGCGGGGCCGCTACACCGACCACGATACATTTTGGGAAAAGATCTGACGCCCGATCATGCGGATCGTCTACGAAGAGCAGTTCGGTACCCAGCTTCAGGCCATCCTCTCATTTATCGCCCGCGACAATCCCGCCGCTGCCCGCAGGTTTTGCGAATCCCTCAAACGCCGCATCGAACAGATTCCCGCCACTCCTCTCGCCTGCCGCCAGTCGACTTATTTCGATGATCCGACACTGCGCGACCTGATCTTCATGGGATATACCGCCATTTATCGAGTCACGCCCGCCGAAATTCGTCTGCTCGACATCTTCAAGTGGCAGGAACGGTAACACATGGTGTGGTATGACCGTAGGAGGCACAAAATAAACCACCCTCGCCCAACGCTGAGAGCGGTTTACTTTGTGCCATAAAATGGTACTTGCCTAACTCGCCTTGCCAGTAAAGGTCCCGGAGTAACTCCCATCAACCCAGGTCCCGCTGAATTCACCAGTGACCAGGTTAATCGCTCCGGACCAGGTAGACGATCCTGCTGTTCCACTGTAGCTGGTGCCATTAACGAGCGATCCGCTTACGGAACCGACCCCCGGTACCGTTCCGGAAACAGTTCCAGTTGAGGAAATTGTCACCTGCCAAGTGCCAGATTTGGTAGGGGCATTCCCTGCCCATGTGCCGCTCCATGGCCCTGCATAGGTAATATAGACGCTGTCTGACATGTGTAAAGTTGCTGCCGCTGCGGTTACCAGTGACGTCTTCGTGGAATCCAGCGATGAGACAATCCCCAACAACCCCGCACTATCCAATGATTGAATATTGGTTGAGGTCCCGAGTGCCTTGGCTTTATCTTGTACGGCCTGAGAAATGGTGATCCCGCTGCTGGGACTGCTTGTGCTGAGAGTCATCAGAGCCCGGACGATATTTACTACCTCCGGCGTTGCAGCGGTGGCCGTTGCGGGATTCGGGGCGAGATGAATGGGGGTTATGATTGCCTGTCCGGTTGCCGTGCCCAGGATGACCTTGCCGCCGATACTGAAGGTCACCGGCTGTCCTGTTTCATACCTGAATCCGTGACGTTACATTCAGAAACTATCTAAAAGCAGCATCTAACATTTTGAAGTTCTTTGACAATTCAGCTATTCTGTCACCCACCAAAACTCACTTGGCGGGTGAAACTATGCAGCG
>JAJZTK010000209.1 GCA_021849045.1 Deltaproteobacteria bacterium
GGGGCGGGGGGGTGGGTGAAGCTGCAACCAGCGGACTTCGTGGCAACTTCCCCCCCACCATCACCCTCCCCCGCCAGGGGGGAGGGGATTTTTTTCAAGCGGGCGGAAGATTAGTGCTAATCAGGAAAGATGATGTCAAAGGGTGAAGCGACAAGGGAAGGAATTCTGGAAACGGCGGCCTAGCTTATCCATCGCAGGGGATTCGGAACCACCAGTATCAATGACCTCATTACCAAAAAGTCCGAAAAAATGCGGCGTGATTTGATGAGAACAGCGGCGGGTCGTTTTTCAATATCGCCGCCACCGAAGTATCCCGCTTGAATTCGTTGGCCAGGAACAGCCGAACTTTTTTCCGGTCCCATCCATGGGGATGGCGAAAGGCGGTGTAGAGTGAAAGATCCCCTTCGTAGAACGGCTCTGTTTCATACATGGCAGCTTCATCACCGGATATGGGCATGTTGAATATCGCCAGATTCATGAAGCCGATCACCTCCCGGTGGCGGACAACAAACTCCAGGGTCCTCCTGGCTTCGGTCAGCGTTTCGGCCGGTGTTCCGAAGAGCAGGTAGAGATAGACCGCTATTCCCGCCCGCTGCAGGTTCGTCAGTATCCGCGACGCCTGACCAAGGTCGATTCCCTTTTGGAGCTGGTCCAGCACCCCCTGGTCGCCAGATTCAAGCCCCAGTTTCAGCATCACACATCCCGAGCGTCTGAGCGCAAGGCAGAAATCTGCATCCGCTAATTCCTCCTCGAATCTGGCAAACCCGTACCATGGCGCCGGTGGCGGGTCTGCTGCCAGCGCCCGCATCAGCGCGGGACTGATGGCGTTGTCCAGGAGGTGGATGAGAACTGGCCTGGTCTGTGCGGTCAATTCGTGCAGGTCGGTCAGTGCCCTTTGCACCGGAACTGGCCGGTAGCGGTTCCCCTCCGCCAGTTCGGGGCAGAAGGAGCAACGGTTCCAGTAGCAACCACTGGCACTGCTGTAAGGGAGAATGAACCCCGGTGACAGGTACTCGTGATGGGGCAGGAGGCTGTAGTCCGGCGTAACGTGACGGTCGGACGGGCCTTCAATCCCGAACAGGGAGAGCAGTGGAAGTTCGCCCGGCCCGGCAACCAGTTGGTCGACAAGGCTGCCAAACGGGTTCTGCCAGCCGGGCCGCTGCAGCCAGGAGGTTACCAGCCCGCCGCCAAGAGAGATGCGTAATGCCGGGTACTCCCTTCTTATGAAACCGATCATGGCGAACGTGCAGAGCGCCTGGCTCAGGTAGTTCAGGGAGAATCCCACCACGCGGACCGGTGCATGGTCGGCATCAGTAAGGATCTGCGGCAACCGTGTGCTGAACCAGCAAAAAAAGGGGTTTTGTTCCGGATGCCGTGCCGCTTCGACAAGATCGCCGCTGCGCAGGGGCGAGAGTCTCACATGCTGATAATCGGCCAGCCCGAGGGTTACTCCGCTTTCGCGGGCAGCCACGGCCAGGACGCGATTAACCTCCCCGACTGCCCGGCTGTAGCGGTCGGGCGAGCAATAGGTCTCTCGGTCGTATAGTGCGGCAAGGTTGCGGGCGAGGTTTTTTCCTGCCCGACGGGTCCAGGTGTCATCAGCCGTTAGTGGCTGTTTCATGAGCCAGAGCTGGCCTTCGAGGTTGGCGTCCAGCACGCGGCAGGGAATGCCGTGGCCGTGCAGTGCAGATGCAAGTCTGGCTACGCCGGCCGGCGGCTCGCAAGCTTTGGCGATGGGGGGAAAGATGAGCAGCATGGCGGCATTATGCGCCATGCGCGTTGCACGATCAAGCCCATTCCCGACGGAGAAAAAGGGCTCCGGGAATCCCCAAGGCCCTTTTCATCCGCGTATGGCGACGGATTCTACTCCGTTATGGCCGGCCTTCCACCCCGGAACTCCCTCGGGAAAAACCCGCACATCCTCTTTTTGCCTTGGACACGCGTCCTCCTCGTTGTTGTGACATGAGATATGCCGGTTCCCATCCACCGAAAGCCCCGGATGAGAACCGGCAGTATGATTACCACTCCTCTTTCTGCTTGTTCACCAGTTTTTCAAAATAGATCTCGGCGTTGGTAAGTTTCCGGATCTCTTCATCCGTATACCCCAACTCCTTGAAGTTCAGCACGCCATTGACCGCGTGACAGTTGATGCAGGTGAGCGCCTTGGCCCTGGTCGTCAGGTGGTTGCTGCCGAAGTATATAGTCTGCCAGCCGGGAACCGGCTCATAGTTGGTTATGCCGAGCGTCTTGGCGGCCGATGCCACGCCGGCCAGCACATTGCCGGTTGCCATGGGCGGGGCGAAGTCCATGGACAGCAGGTTGCCGGTTTTCTTGTCGAAGAAGGCCTTTGCCTGGAAGATCTTGAAGGGGTATATCTTGCTGGCCTTGTCGCCGCGGCTCCCCTTGGGGCCGATGAAGTGGGGGGTATTGACGACCGTCTTGTTGTACCATGCATAGACCGGCACAGTCTCATTGGCCTCCTTGCGCAGGGTAGTCGGCTCGAAGAACTTGTCCGGCCCCTGCTCCCACTTGGTAAAATCCTTGGCCATGGCGCCGCCGGTGCGGGGAATGTGGCAGGTCTGGCAGGCGATGCGCGCCGTGTGGCGGTTGTAATCGGCGTCCTTGTGGGGGGCTTCGCCATGACAATCCAGACAGGAGAGGCGCAGACCGTCATTGGCCCAGTTGTTCGGGTCGTAACCGGTCGGTATCCTGTGGCCATTTGTCTTGTGGCAGTCCACGCAGACCATCCCCTTGGCCGCGTGCAGGTCGGTATCCTTGGTAAAGGCGAAGCCGCGCTTGATGAGCACCCCTCCGCCGGCCGACTCATGGCAGACCATGCAGTTTTTCACCGTCGGCTTACCGATGGCGAGCGCCGTCTTGGTGCTCCTATCCTGTCCCATGACTACCCGCCCCTGGTCGTCCTTGAACGGTTTTCGCTGCCGGAAGTCGTAATCGGTCGAATGGCAGACCAGGCAGTCCACGGACTTTTCCGCTTCCGGGCCGGTGCTGCCGACATCGCTCAGATGATTTCCCGGATGACAGGTGTTGCAACCGGTAAACTTGGACTTGCCGGCGGAATTCTTGGGAATCTCCTTCAGGTTGTTGACGATATCGTTCCCGTTGCACATTGTGTAGATACGGTTGAGCATGCCGTATTCCCTGTTCGGGTCGATTCCTTCAACATTGTCGATTTTCGAGGAGTGTTTCCAGTGAACAGTCGAGAGGAACTCCTTGGCCTTGCCGGTGTGACACTGCTCACAGGTTTCCGGACCCTTGTAGCCGCTCCTCGCAATTTCCTCCTTGCCGGGGTGTTCCTTGGGAGCGGCCAGGGCCGATGTCGCCAGAAATCCCACGGCAAGGCAGGTGATGGTTGCTGTTAACCGTTTCATAAGAATCCTTTCTTGGAACAATTTTATATATTGATATTGCTATAATTGGATGTGTGCCGGCAAAAAGAAGCCCCCGTGTGGTTCCCGGGAGCTCCCTTTGGTATCAACAGCCAGCGGTCTTGCGGAACAGCTTGCTGTTATTCTTGCCGTCGACCGGTTCGAACTTGCAGCGGATTTCGTCGCCTTCGACGATCCGGTGGTCCTTGAACTTGTCGAGGGTCAGGTCGTCGGTGACGATGATTACCACCGACTCTCCGCTCTTGTTGTCCTTAAGTGTCACGGTTGCCGTTTTGGCGTCCTTGCCGGCAATCTCGATCTTCGTTATGACGCCGACCATCTTGATCTCTTCGGCGGAGGCCTGACTGCTCATGGAGAAGATTCCCAGGGCTACCAGGGTTACCAGAACCAATATTGATACCAGTCTTTTCATGATTCAGCTCCTTCTGTTAGTGTTGCTTAATTGTGACAGGGGCAGTTGCAACTGCAAGTAGCCTTTTTCTGCTAGAACTTGACCTCGAAGGTGCCATAGATGTTCTGGGCGCTCTTGAGCGGCGCGAGCAACTGCATCTCCGCACCGCTCAGGTCGGATATCCTCTGGGGAGCGCCGACCCAGTTGTTGCTGCCGGTGTACTCGAAATCGTAGTACTGGTAGCCGACCCGGAAAAAGGTCTTGGAGAGATATGAAGAGATCGGTTTCAGGTTCAGCTCCTGGATGATGTAACCTTCGTATACATTGCCGCGGGTCCCGACCTTACTGGTCCAGATGTCGTCGGCAGCGGGTGCAAAGGTTATCCAGTTCCTGGAGCCGTGGTTGTATTCGAAGCCGAGTTTGGTCTTGGTCGGCAGGTCATAGCGGGCACCCACATAGGCGGCCCAGCCGGTCTTGTCGGTCGGGGCTTCGGGATCGAAGAACCGGCCGGTCATGAGCCCCTGGAAGCCGGCATTGGCCGAAACGTTGTCGTTCGGGTGGGTGAGGCTCAGCCCGAACTCGGTAAAGAAGTTCAGGGTTCCCGGCCCGACGTTTTTCAGGGTGCTCATGACTCCGGTGCCGAACCAGTCGATATCCCCCAACTGTACGGCCGGCGCCGTGTTGCCGAAATAGGTGTTGTTCATGACCGGAAAGTCGAAGATATTGTAGCCGTGGTTCCACTGCAGATGAATCCGGAGAGGATCGGTATCGACGGGGATGACTGCAACGCCGAGCATGTCAGTGTCGCGTAGCGTGTTCCCAACCGGTTGCGAGATCCCGGCCTCGAAGCCACGGCCGTAGCAGATTTTGGCGTAGGCGCCGGGAAGGGCATCGATATCAGGAGCCCAACCGAGGGTCATTCCGTCAAAGGCATAATCCACCAGCAGTGACGGGGTGCCTCCGTTGCCAGGTCGTTCGTTGTTCAGCCGCAGGTTGCTCGGGACACCGTTGGTGGAGGGACGTCGGCCGACGGAGATCCAGACCGGCTCACCGGCGATGTTGGCCCAGGTGGCATAGGCCCGGTCGACCCCCAGAAAGTCGCTGGACGGGACATGGCCGATGGTACCGTCGAAGACGCCGACCCGGTCGGCAAAGAACGGGGTCCCGCCGCTGCCGGTGACGGCGCTGTCGTTGTCGGAGCCAAAGGTCTTGTACATGAGGAGGCGGACGTTGACCGTCACATCCTGGGTGGCCTTGGCGTGGAGATCGAGGCCAAGCCGATTGGTGTAGAGGGTGTCGTTACTTGGCTTGTATGCTGGCGTTTGAAAGTTGGGAGTAGCACGGAGCGCCGCAGCTTGGGCTGCTGCCAAGTTCTGCAGCATCGTCCTGAATTGCGGAGCTGCGGCAGCAGCGGCGCTATAGGTAGAAATCGAGTTCATCTGATTTGACGCTGCAGATAGGATGAGCCCCGAGGCCGTCCCAGGGCCGAAACCGAAAGGAGTGCCATCGATGTTAACTAGTACCAAGTAACACATAATATTTCGTATCAGCCCAACATATGGTATACTGGTGGCAACTCACTCAAGGAGGCCACCATGTCGCCGAGATACCGAGTAACACTGACCGAGGAGGAGCGCAAAGA
>JAJZTK010000210.1 GCA_021849045.1 Deltaproteobacteria bacterium
TCTTGTCCGGTGGGGAGGCGCGGCGGATCGCCCTGGCCAGGGCCTTGCTGAAAGAAGCGCCGATTCTGATCCTGGACGAGCCGACCGAAGGGTTGGATGCGGCGATGGAGCACCAAGTGGTAACGCGGCTGGCTGAGCGGACAAGGGGGACAACCGTCCTCATCATCACCCACCGTCTGGCCTGTCTGTCCCTTGTCGACCGGGTGGTCCGCCTGCCGGTGTAAGGCTATACACAAATTAAGCGATGAGGTATGCACCCATGGCTCAACCGTGGCAAACAATAGACAGCATCATCACCAAAGATGGTATCCTTGAACTGCGGCAGCGCGGTGAGCGGGACTTTCTGATCACCGTGGGCGGCCTGGTGCTGATGAACAGTTCGGCCCACCGGTCCGAGAAGGCACTCGGCACCATGGCCTGCTCGCACCTGAAGAACCATCCGGTGCCGCGGGTGCTGGTCGCCGGTCTCGGCATGGGGTACACTCTCAGAGCCGTTTTGGACGAACTGCCGGCCACGGCCCGGGTGGTGGTCGGTGAACTGAATCCCGTTGTCCTCACCTGGTGTCAGGGACCCCTGGCTGAACTTACCAGCGGCGCTGCTGCCGATCCCCGGGTGACCGTGGCGATTGCCGACGTCGCCGACCTCATCCGGAACGCGGCCAGCAGCGGGGAGCGGTTCGACGCGGTGGTGCTCGACCTGTACACCGGTCCCCATGCCCGTTCCCACAAAAGGGACGATCCGCTCTACGGCAGCCGGGCCATCGAGCAGACCCGAACTGCCCTGAATCCCGGCGGGGTATTCGCCGTGTGGGGCGAGAACTATGATGCCGGCTTTGTCGAGCGGCTGCGGTCGGCCGGATTCACGGTCACCAGCGACCGGCCGGGACACGGCGGGCTGCGTCACGTGGTCTATGTGGCCACCTTGCCCATGACCGGCGGCAAAGCAGTTACCGGCGGGAACAAGGGCGGTGGCAGGGGACGGTCCCGTGGTTGAGATCAGGGAGACTGATATTCGCGTGGAATTCTACCGGGCATCTGGTCCCGGTGGGCAGCATCGCAACACCACCGACTCGGCCGTGCGGATACGCCACCTTCCCACCGGGATCGTGGCCCAGGCCAGCGAGAGCCGGTCCCAGGCCCAGAACCGGGAAATGGCCATGGAGCGGCTCAAGGCTGCCCTGGAAAAGCGCGAACGCAAGGCAAAGAAACGGATTGCCACCAAGGTGCCGCGGGGCGCACGGGAGAAGCGGTTGACCGAGAAGAGACTGGTTTCGGAACGGAAGAGGCTCAGGCGGTCGCCGGAGTGAGCACTGATTTATGGTGGGTTGGAGCTGCGGTGTTAGGGGGACCCGCTTCCGCTCAAGCCCCGCGATTTGGCCTCAGAGGTATTCCCTCTGTTGTTGCAACCCTCGGACGTCTGATGATGATTGTTGCCTGTCGGCCGCGTGAATCGCTGGCTCTGGAGCGGAAGCAAGCCCCCACCTCACGACCTCACGCGGCACGGAGAAAAGATGCAGTCGATGTCCAGCCTGACCATAACCTGGCAGAAACCCGATATCGGCGAGGAAGAGTGGGAGTTCCACAAGCACCCGGCCAAGCAGGAGTATTACCAGCGCCACGGGATCGACTGGGCACGGCTTGCGGCTGACTTCGAGATGGGGCGGCTGCAGCAGTACCCCCGCTCTGACCGGATTCTGGATATGCCGGTAATGCTTTCCCACCACCGCTACGACGACTATGCCAGGTATCTGGCCAAGGCAAAGCGTGGCTACCGCCTGAACTATGCCCGGATGGAAGACGCACTCCAGCGGGCCGGAACGCTGACCCTGCCGGCTCCGATCGTCCTGGCGTGCCATGGCGAGGCGCTGCTCTTTGCCGGCTACCGGCGCCTCTGCCTGGCCTGGAATTACGGGATGGTGCCGTATGTCTGGCTGGTGGACCTGGCATCTGAAACGGCTCGGGAGTCGTGATGGGTAAGCGGTGGGCACTGTTCGGTCTGACGGAGCGGCATTGGGCTGTTGTCTCGGACGTCCTGAAGTATGTCGGTCCCGGGCTCCTGGTGACGGTGGGGTTCATCGACCCGGGCAACTGGGCCGCGAACGTGGCGGCGGGCTCCCTCTACGGCTACCGCCTCCTCTGGATGGTCTCCCTCTCCACCCTGATGCTCATCCTCCTCCAGCACAACGCGGCTCACCTGGGAATCGTCACCGGCTCCTGCCTGGCCGAGGCGGCAACCCGGCATCTGTCCCCCTGGCTCTCCCGCACGGCCCTCGCGTCGGCCTGCATGGCGGCGGCAGCCACGGCAATGGCCGAACTCCTCGGCGGGGCAATCGCCCTGCAGATGCTGTTCGGCCTGCCGATCGGCGTCGGGGTCCTGCTGGTACTCGGCCTGGTTGTCTGGCTCCTGTTCGGCACGGTCTACAGGAAGCTGGAACGGTACATCATCGGTTTCGTTTCCCTCATCGGGCTGTCGTTCATCTTCGAGCTATGGCTGGTGCGGCTCGACTGGGGGGCAGCCGCCAGCGGCTGGGTGACGCCGGCGTTCCCTGCTGGTGCCATGCCGATCATCATGAGCGTGCTCGGGGCCGTGGTCATGCCCCACAACCTGTTCCTCCATTCCGAGGTGATTCAGAGCCGGCAGTGGAACCGGGAAGATGAGGCTGTGATCGTCCATCAGCTCAAGTTCGAGTTTCTGGACACCCTCTTCTCCATGGGGGTCGGCTGGGCCATCAACAGCGCCATGATCCTGATGGCGGCCGCCACCTTCCATGTCAATCGGTTGCAGGTTACCGAACTCGCCCAGGCGGAGAGCATGCTGCGCCCGCTCCTGGGGAATAGCGCTGCCGTTGTGTTCGCCTGCGCGCTCCTCCTGGCCGGGGTTGCCTCGTCCATCACCGCCGGTATGGCTGGCGGCAGCATTTTTGCCGGCATCTTCGGCGAGCCGTTCAACAGCAAAGACGTCCATACCCGTGCCGGGATACTGCTGAGCCTCGTTCTTGGTGCCGTTGCGGTCTTTTTCGTCGACAACCCGTTCAAGGGGCTCATCTTCTCCCAGATACTCCTGAGCCTCCAGCTCCCCTGGACCATCTTTCTCCAGGTCTCTCTCACCTCGTCCCGCAAGGTCATGGGGAGCCATGCCAATACCGGCTTCGGCTCTCTCCTGCTCTGGGGGGTGGCGGCGATCGTCACGGTGCTGAACGTCATGCTGCTGGCGGAGTGGTTGCGCTAGGGAATTTTGACCCGCTCCTGCTTCCGCGATAGACTCTAACCAAAGGATACCGGACATGCGTACGATTCTCATTGCAGTTGCAACTGTCCTGCTCCTGGCCGCTTCCGGCCGGGCGGACAGCGGTTTCAAGGAAGCCGGCCGGGAGGTGGGGCAGGGGTTCAAAAAGATCGGCAAGGAGACGGGCCAGGCCTTCAAGGAAGGGGGCAAGGAGGTCGGTCAGGGATTCAAAAAGATGGGGAAAGAGACCGGCCAGGTGGCCAAGAAGGAAGGGCACTCCGCAGGGGAGTGGTTCAAGGAGACCGGCAAGAAGACCGGCGAGGCATTCAGGCAGATGGGCCGTGATATCCGCAAATTCTTTACAGGAAGGTAATTACCTATGGGCAAGCAGCTGTATGTGACGAATATCTCGTTTCAGGCCACCGAAGACGATATCCTGAAACTTTTTTCCGTGGCCGGTACGGTGCGGTCGATCAAGCTCCTGACCGATCCCCAGAGCGGAAAGTCAAAAGGGTGCGGATTCGTGGAGATGGCAACTCCGGCCGAGGCACTGGAAGCAATCAATTGTTGTGACGACGCCCTGCTGATCGATCGGACCCTGACGGTCGAGGAGGCGAGGCCACCGAAGCCGAAGACGCCCCAGCCCTACATCAAGAACTTTCGGAAGCCGGGCAATGAGACGCGGTCCGGTAAGGGACGAAAATAGCCCGCCCCGGCAAAGCGGGAGCGGGCCATTGAGGACAGGTTGCAGGTAACCCGTTCCGGCTCAGCCGAGCTGGACCCCCTTGATCGCCTCTCCACCCTCGGTCAGCGCCTGGTGGAGGCAGGTGTGCGCCTGTTCCAGCAGAAGTGGTGCCGTCATCCCCGCCTTCTCCTTGCTGGCGGTGAACCCGGCAACGCCGAAGCTGGCACTGACCTTTATCTCGGCGCCTTTGTGCCGGGTAAGGGTCGAGGCAATCCTGATCCGCAGCCGTTTGGCAAGGATTACGGCCCCGGCGGCGTCGGTCTCAGGCAGCATCACCATGAATTCCTTTTCCCCATAGCGTGCCAGCCAGTCGATCTCCTGGCGTATCGACTCGGCAATGCAGTCGGCGCACCCCTTGAGCACCAGGTCGCCCACGAAATAGCCGTGGGTGCCGGTGATTTCCCGGAACTGGTTGATGCTGACCAGGATCAGTGACAGGGAGCGCTCGTAGCGGTAGGCCCGCATGATCTCGATCGGCAGCCGTTCATCCATATACCGCCGGTTGAAGATCCCGGTCAACGGGTCGACCAGGGAAAGGCTCTTGACCTCATCCAGTGCCTGTTTCAGCGACCCTTCCAGATCCAGGATACGTCTGGCGGTTTTCAGCCGGGTAACCAGCTCTGCCTGGTGGGCCGGCTTGATCAGGTATTCGTCGGCACCGGCCTCAAGGCCGGTTATGATGTCGTTCTTGGAGTTCTGGGAGGTGAGGAGGACCAGATACGTGTAGCGGCCCGAGTCGTCGCTGCGGATGGCCCGGCAGAGCTCCAGGCCATCCATTTCGGGCATGACCCAGTCGGTCATGACGATCGGGTAGTAGCCGGAGCGGAAGATCTCCAGGGCCTGTCTGCCGTTTTCAGCGGTAACCACCTGGTAACCGGCAGCTATCAGGTTCGATTCGAGCATGGTCCTCAAGAGGAGATTGTCGTCCACAACGAGGATGGGAAACGGAAACACTGTCTGTTGCGATGGGTCTGGCATGGTGTGCACCTCTGCAAGCTATTTCGTCAATCATTCATGTTTCTTGAAGCAAAAGTAACGAATTCGGCCATGGGAGTGATTGTGGAATTGTGAACCTTTGTTCTGTCCCGCAGTATACGGAGTGTCTCCTAATGTGGGAAAATACCTGATATTTATATCCCCTTTTCACTTGACTTGCACCACTCCCTGTACTAATTTTCCCGGTTAACCATCCGGCGCTCGGAAGGTGGTTGTCCGGTGCGCCGAAGCCTCTCCCACAAAACTATCTCTCCCTCAGGCAAGGAAAAGGAGCCCGCATGCTGGACGAGCTGATCCCGGAAGGTCTGACCTTCGATGATGTGCTGTTACTTCCCGCCCACTCCCAGATCATACCCCGCGACGTAGATCTGACCACCTGTCTCACCAAGAACATCATGCTGAACATTCCGCTGGTCAGCGCGGCCATGGATACGGTCACCGAGGCTCGTGCCGCCATTTCAGATC
>JAJZTK010000211.1 GCA_021849045.1 Deltaproteobacteria bacterium
GTTGGAGGTTGAGCGCCGGACTGCTTATAGAATCCGTGAGACCTTGGAAGAGCTGAATTTCCCGCTATATGAAGATGCGTCAGGCTTGGACGGAAGGAAAAGATACCGTTTCGAGGAAACATACCTGAAAAAGCTTCCCAACCTGAAAATACCGGAATTGAACCTCTCATTACCGGAAATCGTCGCCCTCTATTTCATTCGTAGTAACAGCCGGCCGTTTCGTGGCACCGACATAGAACGTAACATCGAGGCCGCGTTTACCAAGATGGACGCTTTCGTCCCAGACGAACTGTCAAAGCGGCTTGAGAAGGTCAAAACCCTCTTTGTTTCTACTAATAGATTCGCCAAGGATTACAGGGGTAAGGAAGTAGTCATCGACGCCCTTACTGAGGCTATTCTGCGGCAACAGACGTGCCTGGTTGAATACCACTCGTTTTACGACGATCAGATCAAAGGCTTCAAGATCGATCCGCTCAGATTTTTCGAGCGTGACGGCGGCCTGTATATTTTCGTGAGAGCGACCACGTTTGACCACATCATTGTTCTGGCCGTCGAACGTATTCATAAACTGATGCCGACTGACACGACCTTTTCTTGCCCGGAGGATTTCGATCCCGAGGAACTGCTGGACGGAGCATTCGGTATCATCTACAACGATCCGATTAAGGTGCGGATTCGGTTTGCATCAGAAAAGGCGCGCTATATTCGCGAACGCCAGTGGGTAAAGAACCAGGCCATTATCGATCAGCCGGACGGTTCACTGATACTGGAGATGCAGACATCTAGCTGGATGGAAGTGAAGAAGTGGGTTCTTTCTTTCGGTCCGCTGGCCGAAGTGCTGGAACCGGTAAAAATGCGGGACGAATTGTATGCTGCGGCTCAGCAGATGGTTGAAAATTACCGAACAGAGCACTACAACGCAGACACTTGAAACTTTACCCCACCCCTTCCCTGAGGGTGAGGGGATTTTACGACGGTCCTTCTCTTTCTATGCAACGAGGGAAACAGGGTTATTGGAGTCGTAGAGGCGCCTTCGTTTCAGCTGTGTTCCCGTGTTTCGTGGAACTCCAACTCCTTCCAGTTTTCCATCGTGTTCTCCAGCCGCCAGGCACTGCCGGCCAGGTAGGCCAGGTTCCCTTCGCCGTCGATGTAGCAGTGCATCGCTTCTTTGCGCTGGAATTCTTCCAGTTTTTTCCGCTCGCCGGTGATCCAGCGTGCCGTGACATAGGAGACCGGCTCGTAGGTGGCCTTGACCTTGTATTCGTGCTCCAGCCGGTGCATGACCACATCGAACTGCAGGAGGCCAACTGCGCCGACGATCCAGTCGGAACCCATCTGCGGGCGAAAGACCTGGGTGGTCCCCTCCTCGGCCAGCTGTACCAGCCCCTTTTCCAACGCCTTCGACTTCATCGGGTCGAGCAGGCGGACCTTGCGGAAATGCTCCGGCGCAAAGTTCGGGATGCCGGTGAATTTGAGATCTTCCCCCATGGTGAAGGTGTCGCCGATCTTGATGGTGCCGTGGTTATGGATGCCGATGATGTCGCCCGGAAACGCCTCGTCCACGTTGGTCCGGTCCTGGGCCATGAAGATGGTGGCGTTGGCGATCTGCACGTCGCGTCCCAGGCGCAGGTGACGGACCTTCATGCCGCGGGTGAACTTGCCTGAGCAGATCCGGAAGAAGGCGATCCGGTCGCGGTGGGCCGGGTCCATGTTCGCCTGGATCTTGAAAACGAAGCCGCTGAACGGTTCTTCGTAGGGGACTACGGTGCGGGTCATGGCCTCCCTCGGAAGCGGTGCCGGGGCATGCTCGACAAAGCTGTCCAGAAGCTGCTGGACCCCGAAGGTGTTGACGGCGCTGCCGAAGAATACCGGGGTCTGCAGGCCGGCCAGGTACGCCTCCTGCTCGAACGGATGGGCGACCCCCTCGATAAGTTCGATGTCGTGGCGCAGTTCGTCCACCTGGCTTCCGAGGAGTTCCTCGATGCGAGGGTCGTCCAGCCCCTGGACGGTAACGATATCGCCCGTGCCCCGGTCGGCCTCCGGATCGAAGAAGGTCAGCTCCTTGGTGTACAGGTGGTAAGTGCCGCGGAAACGCTTGCCCATGCCGATCGGCCAGGTCATGGGGGCACACTGGATCTTCAGGACGCTCTCGATCTCGTCGATCAGGTCGATCGGCTCGCGCCCCTCCCGGTCCAGCTTGTTGATGAAGGTCATGATCGGGGTGTTGCGCAGACGGCAGACATCCAGGAGCTTCTTGGTCTGGCTTTCCACCCCCTTGACCGAGTCGATGACCATGAGGGCCGAGTCGACCGCGGTCAGGACCCGGTAGGTGTCCTCGGAAAAGTCGTTGTGGCCGGGGGTGTCCAGCAGGTTGATCTCGAAGTTTTTATAGGTGAACTTCATGACCGACGAGGTGACCGAGATCCCCCGCTGCTTCTCCATCTCCATCCAGTCCGAGGTGGCGTAGCGGGCCGACTTGCGGGCGCGGACCTCGCCGGCCTGCTGGATGGCGCCGCCGAAGAGAAGGAGTTTTTCCGTAATGGTCGTTTTGCCGGCGTCCGGATGGCTGATGATGGCGAAGGTGCGCCGAAGGTCGATTTCGTGCTGGTTGTGCTTCTTCAAATCGTTGCTCCGTGTAGATGAGGCTGGCACAAAATTATGGCGGGGCCGAACAGCATTGTCGCAATGCCTCACTTTTCTCTGAAAAATCACTGGACAAAGAAAAGGCGAAGAGTTTATCTTCGCCTGACATGTGATAATGATTGCATGAACAGTGACAAAAGGGCAATAGATTTTTCAGGGACGCCAACCAGCATGAGTGACTACTACCAGATAGTCCCGGTGGGGACCGCACAGACAGACAGCGATGCCATCCTCGCCACGCTCAAGGCTGTCAAGGATGGACAGCTGGCGAACGACCTCCGGCTTCTCAACTACTATCATGAGATTCCGGTCAGCTATGGAGCTACCGTCGACTTCATCGAAGGAGACATGGTCGACTTCGGGGTACACCAGCATCAGGCCGTGGTGATGAGGCTGGAAAAGTCGACCATCATCAAGAGCCGGCATTTCCCCCACGAGGTGATCGCCAATGTTTTCAGGGTTGATATCAACCGCTGCCTGGTGACCCTTACCAAGTTTGCCTATGGTGTGGTTCGGGCCGAGCGTCGGCGGTTCGTGCGGGTTGCCGTTACCGAGGCGGTGGATGTTGTGTTCCGGACCGACACGGCGACCATTGGCGGCAGGATGACCGATATTTCCGTCGGCGGGATTTCCATACAGCAGGAGAAGGAAAGCGGAGCCATCGACGTCGGCTGCCAGGGTGTCGCCCGGCTGAGCCTGCTGGGCACCCCGCTGGAGATGCCGGCCCGTTTGATCAAGGTCCTGTCGGAAGATGGGCAGTTTAAATATGTTTTTGAACTGGATACCTCCAGCAGGGAGGAGGCGGTGATTTCCCGCTTTATTTTCCAGCGCCAGGTTGAGATCATCCGGGAGCTGAAAGACCACGTCGTCTGACATTCAGGTCCGTGGCGGCCATGTCCCCTTTGGTTCCCATTGCATACCCCACCACTCCGACCCTGGTAGATACCCACTGTCATCTCGATCTTCATCCGCTTGTCGACCAGCTTCCTGCCCTGTTTGACCGGGCAGGCGCAGCCGGTGTCCGCCGTTATGTCGTCCCCGGTGTGTCCGCCGAAGCGTGGCCGGCCATCGCCGAATGTGCCCGGGAGTATCCGGCCGTTCTCCCGGCATTCGGCCTGCATCCCATGCAGGCCGCTGCCTGTTCCGAAAAGGTACTGGCCGACCTGACACGTCTTCTGCCGCAGGCTGCCGCTATCGGCGAAATCGGCCTGGACTATCTCCTGCCGGAACCGGACCGGGAACAGCAGCGGACTGCCTTCCGCGCCCAGCTGAAGCTCGCTGTTGCTGCCGGGCTACCGGTGCTGATCCACTGCCGCCGCGCCTTCAACGATCTCCTGACGATTCTCAGGGAGGAGCGGGTAGGGCGGGTCGGTGGCATCATGCATGCCTTTTCCGGCAGTGTCGAGGTTGCCAAAGACTGTATCCGGCTCGGGCTGCTCATCTCCATTTCCGGCACCATCACCTATCATAATGCCGTCCGGCCGGTTGCCCTGGTGCGTGCTCTTTCCCTGGAGAGTTTGGTCCTTGAGACCGACGCCCCGGACATGACCCCCGAACCGTGGCGCGGGCAGGATAACGAGCCGGCCTTCATTGTCGAGACCGCCAGGGCCGTGGCAACGATCAAGGGGGTCGATATGGCTGCCGTGGCGGCTGTGACCACCCGCAACGCACTGCGGCTTCTCGGCCGGTACAGACATTCTGACAATAAGCATCCCGGAGGCGCACATGTCCCATCTCCATAGATTTTCCCGCACCGAACTCCTGGTCGGGACTGCCGGCCTGGAACGTCTGCAATCCGCCAGCGTGGCGGTTTTCGGTCTGGGGGGGGTTGGCAGTTTTGCTGCCGAGGCTCTCTGCCGTGCCGGTGTCGGCCGATTGACCATCGTCGATTTCGACGATATCTGTCTCACCAACGTGAACCGGCAGCTCCATGCCATGGACGGCACGGTCGGCAAGGCCAAGGTGCAGGTCATGGCAGATCGGCTGCGTCTCATCAACCCCGACGCCGAGATTGTCCCGTACCGTGATTTTTATGCAGCGGAAAACAGTGAATTTCTCCTTGCCGGTCCCTATGACTATGTGGTGGACTGCATCGATCATTTCACCAGCAAGGTGCATCTGATCGTCAGTTGCCTGGAACGGGGAATCCCCATCATCGCCAGCATGGGGGCGGCGGCCAAGCTTGATCCGACCAAGATTCACGTTGCCGACATCGCCGATACCCACAAGTGCCGCATGGCTCGGTCCGTACGCAAGCTCTTGAGGCAGCGGGGGGTTGAACGGGGGGTGACGGTTGTCTATTCCACCGAGGAATACCGCGAACCGCTCAGCAGGGATGCCGGCTGCAAGAGCGACTGCATCTGTCCCAACCGGGGCGAGCAGCAGTTTTCCTGCGAGCATCGGCGGGTCATCCTCGGCAGCGTGTCGTACATTCCCTCCATCTTCGGATTGACCATGGCCGGCGTGGTAGTGAACCACCTGCTTGCCTCTGGTTCGAATGCAAAATAAGGGGGGCTGTTGAAGTTGCAGAGGAGTTGGCTATACTGTTTGCACTAACCAATTGTGAACGGGAGGGACATGCCATGGGAAAGGAATATTCGCTGCAGGAGGCACTGAAACTGGCAGTACAGACCGAGAAGGACAGTATGGACTTCTACCGCAGGGCCGCATCGGTAACCAAAAACGAGCGGGCAAAAAAGGTGTTTGATCTGCTGGCCAACGAAGAGGTGGGGCATCTCAAGTCGTTTC
>JAJZTK010000212.1 GCA_021849045.1 Deltaproteobacteria bacterium
CAGGCTTCTCGACCTTGTGCAGAACTCCAGTCAGAATCTTCCCTTCGAGCTGCTCAGGGGTCATCTTTTCCGCAGCCTTCACAGGTACCGCAACCTCCTTGAGCCGGTTCATCATTTCGATAACCGAACGGAATTTGTTGCGCCGGCCATAGGTGGTGGGGCAATCATCGAGAATTTCGACAACAGAGAAGCCTTTGTGCTGAATTGCTTCCACAATGAGCTTGTCAATCTGCGTTGCGTGGTATGCGGTACCGCGGGCAACGAATGTTGCACCGGCACCAATTGCCAGCTTGGCAACATCGAACGCCGGATCAGGGTTACCATAGGGGGTAGTCGACGCCTTGGCACCGGTCGGGGTGCAGGGAGAGAACTGACCGCCCGTCATTCCGTAGATGTTGTTATTCATGATGATATAGGTCATATCAATATTGCGGCGGCAGGCGTGGATGAAATGGTTACCGCCGATGGCGGTACCATCGCCGTCACCACCAACAAGGATCACGTTCATCTCGGGACGAGCCATCTTCACGCCGGTGGCGAACGCAGCGGCACGGCCGTGAGCGGTGTGGAGAGTGCAGCAATCCATGTAACCGGGGAGACGTGAGGCACAGCCAATGCCGGAAACAATGGCGGTATTGTTCTTCTCGAGGCCAACAGCATCGATAGCCCTGATGAGGCCCTTCATGACAATCCCGTGACCGCAGCCGGGACACCAGATATGCGGCAGCTTGCCAGGGCGGATGTACTTATCATAATCAAAAGCCATGGTTACTTGACCTCCTTCATCTTGCTCAGGATCTCATTGGGGTTAATCGGCTCTCCGTCCACACGGAAGATGCCGTGAACCGGGGCATTACCCTCGATACACCCCTTTACTACGCCGGTGCACATGCCGAGGTTCATCTCGGGGGTAATGAAAGCCTTGACCTTCTTGGAAATCTCGAGAAGCCGCTCCTCGGGGAACGGCCAGAAGGTGATCAGGCGGAAAAGACCGGCTTTGATACCTTGCTTGCGTGCCTCATTAACGGCGAAGCGAGCCGAACGGGAGGTCGATCCAAAGGCGACAACCACGACTTCAGCGTCATCAACCAGATACTCTTCCCACTTCATGATGTCGGCCCTGTTTGCCTCGACCTTACGAACCTGACGCTCCTCCTCAGCCTGAACAATCGCAGCCTTGGTCGTAGGGAAACCGTCGGCCATCTTGTTGAGGCCGGTCACATGGAACCGATAGCCGGAACCGAAGGCCGCTAGCGGAGGAACATCGCCGAACTGGGTATCGTAAGGCTTGTACTGCTCGGGGGGAACCGTAGGCTGGGTACGGTTAATGACCTCCAGTTCGCCCGGCTCGGGGAAGACGATCCGCTCGCGCATGTGACCGACGATTTCGTCAGGCATGACCATAACCGGCGTGCGGTATTTCTCTGCAAGGTTGAAGGCACGCACAGTCTCTTCAAAAAGCTCCTGGACGGACGCGGGAACGAGACAGATAGCCGGGTGATCGCCATGGGTGCCCCACTTGGCGCACATGACGTCAGATTGGGAAGGGCCTGTCGGCATGCCGGTGGAGGGGCCGCCACGCATGACGTTGATAATGACGCACGGCACTTCAGTGATGCAGGCATAGCCGATGCTCTCCTGCTTCAGGGAAAGGCCCGGACCGGAGGTTGCGGTAAGCACCTTCTTTCCTGTCAGAGCAGCGCCGATAACAGCCGCCATGGCGCCGATCTCATCCTCCATCTGGATGAACTTGCCGCCTACCTTGGGTAGTTCACCCGACATGACCTCGGCCACCTCCGTGGAAGGAGTGATCGGGTAACCGGCGAAGAACTTACAACCGGCATAAAGAGCGCCTTGCGCAGCCGCTTCGTTACCCTGCATGAATGCAACTTTCTTAGCCACGACATCTACCTCCTGAATGAATAAATTAAGGTGTCACCTTGATCGCGAAATCCGGGCATCTCAGCTCGCATTGCATGCACTTGATGCAAGCCTCAAGATTTTTAACGGAGGCAACGAAACCCTTCATCTCAAGTACTTTTGTCGGGCAAAACTCGACACAGATGTGGCAGCCCTTGCAGTACTTCTCGATGATCTCGATTGTTGGAAGCTTCTTTTCCATCTAGGTACGCTCCTTTACAGAATTGATGCCTTTGCGGCACAAAATTGCATACGGTATATAACACGTGGTGTATACAAACACAATAGTGCATCTGGGATAGATGCCGAGCGAATCGGTGATACTGCCTCAAATATGGCAAGAGAAGGGCCGCTAGCCCTTCTCTTGCCATGCTTCAGAACTCGTATTACCCTTTATTTCAGGCTGTCGACAAGGCTCTTGACAGCCGCAACCGACTTGTCCATCATTGCCTGCTCTTCGGCATCCAGCTTGAACTCAATGATCCGCTCCACGCCCTTCTCGCCGAGAACGGCGGGAACGCCA
The DNA here is from genome assembly GCA_021849045.1 of Deltaproteobacteria bacterium. Lineage (GTDB taxonomy): Bacteria > Desulfobacterota > Desulfuromonadia > Geobacterales > DSM-12255 > Geomobilibacter. The sequence goes on from JAJZTK010000212.1 coordinate 2,444, forward strand.
ACATAATAGCCGTTCACCCCGAACTCACCCTGGAGGTAGCAGCAGGTCGGGAGAACGCGCTTCTGGTCCTTGAGGATCGACTCGGCCATGGCAATGGCAGAGGAGGCCGGTGAGTAGAAGGCAGAACCGGTCTTGAGAAGGGCGACTACCTCGCCGCCTGCCCCGCGGGTCCGCTTGACCATGGTCTCCATGACCTCCTTGGCCTTCTCGGCGCTCTTGTACTTCTGCTCCAGCAGTTCCATGACCGGGATACCGTTGACGCTGGCATAACGGACCAGGGGTACCATGTCGTCACCATGACCGCCCAGCGTCATGGCATTCACGTCCTTGACCGAAACGCCCAGCTCCCAAGCGATGAAACTGGCGAATCGAGCCGAGTCGAGCACGCCAGCCTGACCAATGACGCGATTGTAAGGGAAGCCGGTAATCTTCTGACAGAGGGTCACCATCGCATCAAGCGGATTGGAGATGATGATAACATAGGAGTTGGGCGCGTACTGCTTGATCCCTTCGGCGACCTGCGTCATGATTTTAGAGTTGACCTCGATAAGGTCGTCTCGGCTCATGCCGGGTTTGCGGGGGAGGCCTGCGGTAACGATAACGACGTCGGAGCCTTCGATATCTGCGTAGCTGTTGGTCCCTTTCAGATTGACGTCAAAACGGTCAACGGGGCCGACTTCGGCGATGTCGAGCATTTTGCCCTGGGGGAGACCTTCCACGATATCGAACATTACCACGTCACCCAGTTCTCGCAGGGCGCAAAGCTGAGCAAGAACGCCACCGATCTGACCACCACCGATAAGAGCAATCTTCTTACGTGCCATTACTGTTTCCTCCTTGTCTGTATTGTTTTCCTACCGCGTCGCTTCTCTATTTCGATCAAATAGCATCAACGATTGCATTCAAGGTGGCGCTTGGGCGCATTGCCTTGGAAGTTTTTTCGAAATTCGAGTGGTAGTATCCCCCCATGTCAACCGGCTTACCCTGAGCTGCCAGCAACTCTTCGTTGATCTTGGCTTCGTTTTCTTCCAACTGATTGGCAACCTTGGCAAATTTGGCCTGCAGCCCGGCGTCCTTGGTCTGGGCGGCCAGTGCCTGGGCCCAGTACATGGCGAGATAGAAGTGGCTCCCCCGGTTGTCGATCTGGCCAACCTTGCGGGCGGGCGACTTGTTGTTGTCCAGGAACTTGGCGATAGCCTGGTCCAAGGTCTCAGCCAAGACTAGGGCCTTGTCGTTCTTGAAGGTGGTGCCAAGATGCTCCAGGGATGCGGCCAGGGCCGAGAACTCCCCGAGGGAATCCCAGCGCAGGTACCCCTCCTTCACGAACTGCTGCACGTGCTTGGGAGCCGAGCCGCCCGCTCCGGTCTCGAACAGACCGCCACCGGCCAGAAGCGGCACGATGGAGAGCATCTTGGCGCTCGTGCCCAGCTCAAGGATCGGGAAGAGGTCGGTCAGGTAGTCCCGGAGGACGTTACCGGTTACCGAAATGGTGTCCAGGCCCTTCCGGATCCGGGCAAGGGAGAACTTCATGGCATCAACAGGTGCCAAGATATGGAACTCCAGGCCAGTGGTGTCATAGTCTTTCAGGTATTTTTCCACCTTCGCGATTACATTTCTGTCGTGAGCCCGGTTCTTGTCCAGCCAGAAGACGGCGGGGGCACCAGTGGCCCGGGCCCGGTTCACGGCCAGCTTGACCCAGTCCTGAATGGGGATGTCCTTTACACGGGACATACGCCAGATGTCGTCCTGCTCGACAGCGTGCTCCATCAGCACCTTGCCGGCCGCATCCACCACGCGGAGGGCCCCGTCGGTCGGGATTATGAAGGTGGTGGGATGTGAGCCGTATTCTTCGGCCTTCTGGGCCATGAGACCCACGTTGGGCACCGAACCCATGGTGGCCGGATCAAAGGCGCCGTTTTTCTGGCAGTCTTCAATGATCTCCTGATAGAAGGTGGCATAGCAGCGGTCGGGAATCAGGGCCTTGGTGTCGTGCAGCTGTCCATCGGGACCCCACATCTTGCCGCCGTCGCGCACCACAACCGGCATAGAGGCGTCAACGATGATGTCGTTGGGCGCATGCAGGTTGGTGATCCCCTTGTCGGAATCGACCATGGCCAGGGCCGGGCGCTTTGCGTAGACCGCCTTGATATCTGCCTCGATCTCCGCCCGCTTGGCTTCCGGCAGCACCTGGATCTTCTTGTAGAGCTCGCCCAGGCCCAGGTTGGGGTTCACGCCCAGCTCCTTGAAGGTTGAGGCATGCTTCTCAACGACATCCTTAAAGAAGACGGACACACCATGGCCAAACATGACCGGGTCGGAGACCTTCATCATGGTTGCCTTGAGGTGCAGGGAGAGGAGCAGCCCCGTTTTCTGCGCATCCTCAATCTGTTCGGCATAGAAGTTCCGCAGAGCCTTGGCGCTCAAGAAAGTGGCGGAGAGAATCTCTCCCTTGGCAGCGGTCAGCTTATCCTTCAGGATGGCGGTCTTCCCGTCCTTGCCGACCAGCTCGATCCTGAAATCGCCACCCTCTTCCATGACGACCGACTTCTCATTACCGTAAAAATCGCCGCCGTTCATGTGGGCCACGTGTGCCTTGGAATCGGGTGACCAAGGGGCGAGCTTGTGCGGGTTCTTCTTGGAAAAGTTCTTCACGGAAAGCGGGGCGCGACGATCGGAGTTGCCTTCGCGCAACACCGGATTGACTGCGCTGCCGAGCACCTTGGCATAACGTGCCTGAATCTCTTTCTCGGCGTCGGTCTTGGGATTTTCGGGGTAGTCGGGGACCTTATACCCCTGGCTCTGGAGCTCTTTAATGGCCTCCTTGAGCTGAGGAACCGAAGCGCTAATATTAGGAAGCTTGATGATATTCGCTTCCGGGCTCTGG
>JAJZTK010000046.1 GCA_021849045.1 Deltaproteobacteria bacterium
AATCCACTCGACCGTCTCGCCCCGTTCGAACTCCATTGCCTGTGCCACGGCAGCCGGAAAGTTGATGTACCACTGCTCGCTCTGCTTGCGCTTGATCAACTGGACTTTTGTCGGGTATCCCATGGCGTCCTCCTATCTAGTTATAAAACTAGATATAAAGTAACAAAAAAAATCGAGAGTTGCAAGCTCTCGATGTATGATTCTCTAGTTAAAGGCCAAAGACGAGAAAAAAGAAGGCCCGGGATCACTTCCCGGGCCTTCTTTTTTGGATTATCCTACATTTTCGTATCACCCGCCACGCCACTCTCCCACGACAACAGTCTCTGCACCCGCTCCACCACCGGAGGGTGCGAGTAGTAAAACCGAGCATAGAGCGGATGGGGATGGAGGTTGGCCAAGTTTTCCGCTGACATCTTGATCAGGGCTCCTGCCAGGGCTGCCGGCCTGCGAGTGATGCTGCTGGCGAAGCGGTCGGCAGCAGTCTCGTCCCGCCGGGAGAGCCAGGCCGAGAGCGGGGTGACCGGAAACAGGGCCAGCGAGGCGATGAAGCCGAGGATCACCATCCGGCCCGGCAGGGAGGCACCGCCCAGACCGAGGAGTGCCGGCAAACCGGGCCATTGCAGGAGATGGAAGGCAAGCCATGCCCCGCCCAGCATCAGCAGTTCAACCACCAACAGCCGCTTCAGGATATGCCGCAGTTTCCAGTGACCGATCTCGTGGGCAAGTACCGCCACGATCTCGGCATGGGACATCTGCTTCAGCAGGGTGTCGAAGAGCACGATCCGCTTGACCCTGCCGATACCGGTGAAATAGGCGTTGGAGTGGCGACTCCGCCTGGAGGCGTCCATCTGCATGACGCGGCCGACTCTGAGACCGGCCTTGGCCATCATGGCGCCGATCTCCTCTTCCAGCCCCTCTTCGGTGACCGGCTCGAACCTGTTGAACAGCGGCTCAATGAGATAGGGGGAGAGAAACATCAGGAACAGGCCAAATACGGCCATGAAGGCCCAGACCCAGAGCCACCAATGCAGCGGACTCCACTGGATCAGCCAAAAGGCCGCACCGGTCATGATGGCGAGCAAAAGCGAGCCGATCAGCTGTGACTTGAGCAGGTCAATGAGCCAGAGGCGCAAAGTCATGGTGTTGAAGCCGTGCCTCGCCTCCACCACAAAGGTAGCGTAGTAGGAAAACGGCAGTTCCAGGATAGTCTGCGCCCAGGTGAGGATCAGGAAGAACAGGATGCCGCGAAGGATGAACGAATCGGTCAGACCGGCAACGAAACGGTCATACACCGGCAGCAGCCCGGCAAAGAGAAAGACTATCAAGAGGGCGTTGTCGAAGATCGATTCCCACAGTTCCAGGCGGCTACGGTCCAGGGTGTAGGCAGCGCTCCTGGCCAGGGTCTCCCGGTCGATGGCTTCCTCGAACCCTTCAGGAACAGTGGCTCCGTGCTGCCGGCCATAGCGCAGGTTCAGGTGACGCAGCCAGTAGGTAACGGCAGTAATCGCAACAAACAGGGCAAACAGGAGATAGCTCATCGGTCACGGGCTCTCTTCGCGTGCAAGCGCATTCACCTCTTTATCGGTGGTCGGGTTGTCATCTGGCATCTCCGCAAAAAGAAAAGGCCGCCATCGTGACCGAAAGCAGCCTTTTTTAGCACCTGCTCCTTTACCGGAAGCTTACCTGAACTCCTTCGGAACCCCGGCCTTGTCAGCCGCTTCGGTAAGGCTTTGCAGCTTGCGCTTGATGGAATCAATGCGGCTCACTACGTCTTTCTCGGTCTGCTGGAGGCTGAGATAATCCCGCCGGGAGAGATTGGCCGTATCATCCTTCCGCTTTCTGGTCTCGGCCAGATACTCCTCGTTTGTCCGCAACTCGTCCTTGAGGCGGCCGAACTCGTTGCGCCAGCTATCCTCGTTTTTGCCGCCGTACGAAATCTTCTTATCGGCCTTGGTCGTCTGACCGTCTTCTTTTGGCGCAGCATCCTTGCGCGGCTTTTTGCCTTCCGGCGCGGCTGATTCGATCACCTCCACCGCCTGCTCGCCTTCGCCGTTGATCACCTGCACCTTTTTCCGGAATGACGGCGGCACCTTCCCCAGGTCCTCGGTAAAATAGACCGTTCCCCGATGGTCAACCCACTTGTAGATGGCCGCCTGGGCCGGAACAGCCAGACATACCATCACCAGCAGCACTATCATTTTCTTGAGCATATTTCCTCCTCGCGATAAGTATGGTCTAGCCCGGAGGCCAAGCAAGGCTCCGCCCACCCAGGATGTGAAAATGGATATGGAATACCGACTGACCGGCATCGGCGTTGGTATTGGTGACCACCCGGAACCCGGATTCAGCGATTCCCTTTTCCCGGGCAATCTGCGCCGCCACCCGGAACAGCTTGCCGATAACCCGGTCATCACTTTCGGCCAGGTCCAGACAGTTGACCGTATGCTTGCGGGGAATGGCCAGCAGGTGCACCGGCGCTCCGGGGTTGATATCCTCGATCACCACCAGATCGCCATCCGCATACACCTGTTTGGCAGGGATCGTTCCGGCGATGATCTTGCAGAACAGGCAGGAATCCATAACACCTCCTCGTCGAGTTCTTACGCTTAGCTTTTCAGGTAGATCAGGAACTCGCGGTTCCCCTTCGGCCCCAGGATGGGGGAGTCGGTGACACCGGCCACGGTCAGCCCGAGAATCCGGGCAAGCTCCTCAATGGACCGGACCACCGCTCGATGCTTCTCCTCGTCCCGGACCACTCCACCCTTCCCCACCTCGCCCTTCCCCACCTCAAACTGGGGCTTGATCAGGGCAACGATCCCCCCTCCTGCCTTCAGATGCCGAAGGGTGTTGGGCAGGACCTTGGCCAGGGAGATAAACGAGGCGTCAATGACCGCCAGATCGACCCGCTCGCCAAGGGTCTCCGGCTCCAGGTAGCGGATGTTGGTCTTCTCCAGGTTGATGACCCGGCCGTCCTGGCGAAGTTTCCAGGCCAACTGGCCGTACCCCACATCCACCGCATAGACCCGGCCGGCCCCATGCTGGAGGAGGCAGTCGGTGAACCCTCCGGTGGAGGCACCGACATCCAGGGCAACCAAACCGGTCGCGTCAATGTTGAATTCGGCCAGGGCCTTGGCCAGCTTCAGGCCACCCCGGCTGACATAGGGAATGTCCTCACCCTTCAGGCGGATCGGGATATCCACCGGAACCTGATGACCGGCCTTGTCCACCACATGGTCACCCACCACCACCTGGCCGGCCATGATCAATGCCCGGGCCCGCTCCCGCGACGGGACCAGTCCCCGATCGACCATTAGCTTGTCCAATCGCTCCCTGCTCCCGCCGGGGTTAGTCAAGGGCCACCTTCTTCACCCCATCCAAGGCCGCTACGGCGTCAACCAGGTCGCAGGCCAGTTCCTGACCGGCAACCTTGATCTGGAAGGTGAGTAGGAACTCTCCGTGGGTGACATCCTTTTCCAGGCTCCGCTTTACAATCGCGGCCCCGCAGTCACGCAGCACCTCCTCCACGGCGTTCACCTGTCCGTCGGTGTCGAAGCTCCAGACCTTGATCTCCAGGTAGTTGTCACGGCTCAGCATACTCTCCACCTTTTTCAGCAGGAGCAGGCTGACCAGGGCGATAACCGTCACCACCCCCGGGACGGCGTACATGCCGGCTCCGCAGGACAGGCCGATGGCGGCAGCCAGCCAGAGGCAGGCAGCGGTAGTAAGTCCGCGGATGTTTGCCCGGTCCCTGACAATCGCGCCCCCACCAAGGAAGCCGATGCCGGTCACCACCTGGGCAGCCACCCGTCCCGGATCAACGCCCACCGGTCCGCTGCTGTCAAAATTGCCGTACAGCTTATAAAAGTGGATGGAAGCCAGGACAAACAGGCAGGAACCCAAGGAAACCAGGAGATGGGTCCGAAAACCGGCCGGCCGGCCATGCACCTCCCGTTCGAGACCGATCAGCCCACCAAGCACCGATGCCATCACAAGTCGGAAGACCGTTTCCAGATCCAGTTCAAACCCCACGGTCAGGACTCCACCGCACCATCGCCGGTCAGCAACAGGGTCAGGGTAACCCGCTTCTCCAGCTCGCCGGCGGTTACCAGGAGAGGGATGACGACCCCGGAGCCACGCTGTATGGGTGCACCGGCAAAGGAGACACTGATGCCGGAATCAACCGGCTCAGAAGGCTTTCCCACCACCAGGGCCGCAGCTGCCAACAGTGCATCGAGGGAAGGAGAACGTTCTCCCAATGTCTCGACAGCCGGAGACTGAACAACCGGGTCGGGCGTAGTGACAGTGGATGCAAGATCCGCCGGAACCGGCTCGGGTTCAGAGGCTGCTGACACAGGGGGTTCCACCCTAGCCGTCTCGGTCGAGCTGTCAACCTGTTCCGGCGGCGTGCCCAACGTCAGTCCACTCTCCCGAAGTTCCTTAAGAACCGTTTTCACCACTTGAAAGAGGGACTCCAGCACCCCCTCACCGCTCACGGCACTGGCCGGGACCAGCGGTAAAGCGGCTCGACCAAGTGTTTGCCGGAGTTCGTCGAGTGCTACAGCTTCGGCACTATCCCGCTTGTTGGCCTGCACCACCAGCGGCAGGGCTGTGAGTCCTTTGCCATATTCCGCCAGGAGTTCCTGCAGCTGATCGAGGCTGGCCCGGTCCTGCCCGAGACGGCTGGCAGTGAGATCGGCCACAAAGACAATGCCATCCACCCCCTTCAGGAGCATCTTCCAGGAAAGGGAGTCGGTCAATTCTCCCGGCAGGGTATAGAGGTGGAAGCGAACGTTATACCCCTGCACACTCCCCTCTGCCGGCGGCATGAAGTCGAAGAAGAGCATGGTATCGTCCTGCAGCCTGGCTGTCTTCAGCGGGCCGCGAAACTCGGCCTTGAGTTTATTGTAGATAAACTGAAGAGTAGTCTCTTTGCCGGCTGCACCGGGTCCCGCGTAGACGATCTTCGCGTTGATTTCCTTTTTGGCATGGTTGATGAGCGCCATCACTCCTCCTGTTGTCCTGCAAGAACTCTCGTCCCTTGATCCGAGGCCCGGGTTACTGCTATGTCTTCTTGTTCAGCAGCATTCGCCGGGCCTGGGTGGCGATTACCGAAGAGATGTTCTTGCTCTTGGCCAGGAACGCCAGATCCTTTTCCCCGAGGGTTGACAGAAATCTCAAGGCCGCGGGAAGCGGGGTCTTGTGGTTCTCCACAAGTGCCTTGCGGATCTGGTAGTTCTTCACCCATTCCTTGTTGGCGCAGATCAGGCGGATGATTTCGTCGTTCTGCACAGTCGATTTGCAGACGGTGAGGACCTCTGCGTCGGTCATGCGGGGATTCTTGATGACTGCCGAGGACACAAGCTTGTTGGCATCCTTGAGAAAAATGGACCGCCACTCCTTGTCACCGGTGAGGGCCATCTTGATCTTGTCGCCGGTCCCCATGGCCTGGGCCTGCTGGTACTTGCTCTGATACTCCTCATCCTCCTCGACCGGTTCCTCTGCGGCGCTTTCCTCTGATGCGTCGCCGGTGCCTTCGCCATTGGCCACTTCAGGCAGCGAATCCTCGGCCACCGTCCATGCAGGATAGCGCTCCCCGAGAAATTCGCCCGTTGCCGGAGCGAGCCGGGGATGATTCAGCAGCAAGGCTACCAGATCCTCGGTCAGCCCACAGCGCCGGGCCAGGAGGTCCACTACCCGCGGATGAAGATCCTCCTCGGCAAACATGATTGCCAGCTGTTCGGGCGTCAAAGCTGCAACGGTCTGCAGGGCCGTTCGCTGCAGGTCGCTATCCCGGTCATGGCAGAGATAGAGAAGGACCGTAGCCTGGTCGGCAGGAGTCAGGGGAAATTCACCCCGGGCGGCCCGGAGCTTATCCTGCCGATCGGCGGTCGGCTGCAGCAGTCCGACCGCCGCGGCCGAGATCTTCAGAGAGACGGTATCAGCCACAAGAGACTAGCGGGTAAGCGGAACGACCGTCGGGGCGAGCCCCGCGGCCTTCAGCTTTTTTATCGTCCCTGCGGCAGCCGCCTTGTCGGCAAAGCGGCCGGCCGTGAGACGCACCACCGTGACCGGGACATCGGCCTTTTGGAGCGTTGTAGCCACTCCTTTGCCTGCCAGACCGGTCCTGACCTGTTCGGCCATCCTGCGGCCATAGTAGGAACCGGCATAGACGCGGTACGTGCCGCCGGCCTCGATAAAGAAGGCGTCAGCCGAAAGCTTTTTGATCCGCTCAAGTTCGGCGGCACCGGCATCGTAGTCCGGGTACTCGCCCACGTAGAGGCGGTTCATCGGCTTCGCCCTTTTCAGTTCCGTCTTGTGCAGCGGCGAGAGTCCCATATTGTTCAACCGGGTCTGGAGAGCCAGGAAATCCCGGTCCGGCACGAACTCGCCAACAAGCAGGGTGACCGTGGCCTTTTTCGCTGCTCCGGTCGCCTTCTTCTCCGGCTCCTTGCCGGCCTTCTTTCCGGCAACGTCCTTCTTGGCTGCTGCGGCATCGTCCTTTACCGGTTTCTTTGCCTTGTCAGCCGGTGCCGAAGTCGGTTTCAGCTCACCCTTTTCTACCTTTGATGCCTTCTCGCCGCTGGCTGCCTGTTGCGGCACCTTTCCCTTGCCGTTTCCTTCTGCCGCAGGCGCCGGTTTGGTCGCCTCTTTCGCCGGCGGGGCAACCGCTTTTGCCGGAGCTGCCTTTTCAGGAGCTTTGGCAACCGGAGCTGGAGTCTGTACGGGTTGAGGTTTTACCCCTGCCGCGGCGGGCTCGCCAGCCTTTGTTTTCTGCTCTGCAGGAACCGCCTTGGGTGCTGCTTCAGGTGCTTTCACGACAACTTCCGCTGGCAGCCCCTTTTCTCCATCGGGCCGGGGTGGCAGCGGTTTTTTCACCTCCGCCACCGGCGGCGGTGCAGGCTGCTCTTCCTGCCGCGGTTTGATCAGGCCGGTAAAAAAGTAAAGGTAGACAAAAACGGCCACCAGGGCAAGGAGCACCAGCAGGAGCGGCTTCTGGTTCCTGCCGCTGGTCCCCTTTTCCGAATCGTCAGGTTGATTGGTGGGTTTCATGAAAGTACGTTCCTCCCGTCATATGCTGTGGCATGGCGTGCCCGGACAGATATAAGCCGGGCACGCCTGAACCGCTACTCTTTCTTCCCGTTACCGCCATTGGCCTCGGCGATCACCTTCTGGGCCAGATGGGTGGGAACCTCCTCGTAATGGGAGAACTCCATGGAGAACAGCCCCCGGTCGCTGGTCATGGAACGGAGGTCGTTGGAGTAGGCCAGCACCTCTGACATCGGGACCACCGCCCGGATGATCTGGGAATTCGCCTTGGGCTCCACCCCGACCACCTTGCCACGGCGTGAGTTGATGTCGCCGATGACATCCCCCATGTTCTCGTCCGGCACCGTCACCTTCATGTTCATGATCGGTTCCAGAATCACCGGCTTACAAAGCTCCATCGCCTTTTTGAAGGCCATGGAACCGGCAACCTTGAAGGCCATTTCCGAGGAATCGACCGTGTGGAAGGAACCGTCGTAGAGCGCCACCTTGAAGTCCACCACCGGGTAGCCGGCCAGAAAGCCATCGAGGCACGCCTCCTGGATACCCTTGTCAACCGCCGGGATGTACTGCCGGGGAATGACCCCTCCGACAATCTTGTCCTCGAAGATGTACCCATCACCCCGTTGCGTGGGGGACATCTCGATCCAGCAGTCACCGTACTGGCCGCGCCCGCCGGACTGTTTCTTGTACTTGCCCTGTACCTTGGCGGTGCCCCGGATGGTCTCCAGATACGGCACCTTCGGTGTCTTGAGGAGCACGTCCACGTTGAACTTCCGCTTCATCTTCTCGACGATGACATCCAGGTGGACCTGCCCCATGCCGGAGATAATGAACTCCTTGGTCTGGGGGTCGCGATGGGACTCCAGGGTCGGCTCCTCTTCGATCATCTTGTGCAGGGCGTTGTGGATCTTGTCCTCGTCGTTCTTGGTTTTCGGCTCGATGGCATAGGAGATGACCGGCTTGAGGAGCGGTGCCGGCTCATAGACAATGGGTCTGGCCGGGTCGCACAGGGTGTCACCGGTGACCGTCTCCTTCAGCTTGGCAACAGCCACGATGTCGCCGGCCACCGCCTGCTTGATGGACTTCTGTTTCTTTCCTTCCAGCTCGTAGATCTGACCGATCCGCTCTTCTACGCCCTTGCTGGAGTTGAAGATGGTAGAGTCGGCATTGAGCACGCCGGAATAGACCCGGAAGATGGTGATCTTGCCGGTGTACGGGTCGGAGGTGGTCTTGAAGACCAGGGCCGAAAACGGCTCGGACTCATCCGGCGCCCGCTCCTCCAGAGCCTCGGTCTTTGGATTGGTTCCGACCGCCTTGGTGCGGTCCAGTGGTGAGGGAAGATAGGCACAGACCGCATCCAGGAGCTGCCTGACACCGATGTTCAGGGTGGCGGAGCCGCAGAGAACGGCGGTGAAGGTGTTCCGCATGGTCCCGACCCGCAGGCCGTCAAGGATCTCCTCCTCGGTCAACTCGCCGGTCTCCAGGTACTTCTCGGTCAGGGCATCGTACGCCTCGGCCACCACCTCCACCATATGCTCCCGCAGGCGCTTCGCCTCGGCCAGGCTGTCGGCCGGGATCTCGATCCCGGTGGCGCTTCCCGAGCCATCCTTGTCGTACCGGTAGGCCTTCATGGTTATCAGGTCAACGACCCCCTCGAATGCCTCTTCGGCCCCGAGCGGCATCTGGATCGCCACGCCACGGGCCTTGAGCGCCTTTTCCATGTCGTCTATGGCCCGCAGGAAATTGGCCCGTTCCCGGTCCATCTTGTTGACAAAGGCAATGCGGGGGATTTCGAACTCGTTGGCCCAGTTCCAGACCTCTTCGGTCTGCACCTTGACCCCGGAAATGGCGGAAAGGATCACCACCGAACAGTCCAGGGTGCGCATGCAGGCGCGGGTGTCGGCGATGAAGTCGCCGTAGCCCGGGGTGTCAACCAGGTGGATGGAGTGGCCGTTCCATTCGCAGTGGTCAAGCGACGAGGTGATGGAAATCTTCCGTTTGGTCTCCTCGGGCTCGAAATCCATGGTGGAGGTGCCGTCGTCGACCCGGCCGAGCCGATCGATCATGCCGGCGGTGAAGAGAATGGCCTCGGACAGCGAGGTCTTCCCAGCGCCGCCGTGGGCTACAATGCCCAGATTGCGAATCTTTGCCGTGTCATACTTTCCCATGCTCCCCCCCTTGGATGAAAGTCAGGCGGACTGCCCCGACGTTAGTGTTCCCGGTTGCGGTGGTACAGGATGCGCAGACCCTCCAGGGTCAGATACTCCTCGATGACATCGATGGCCTTACACTCCGGCCGGATGAGGCTTGCCAGGCCGCCGGTGGCAATGACCAGCGGCACATCCTTGTTTTCAGCCTTCATCCGGTTGACGATTTCGTTCACGAGCCCCACATAGCCGTAAAAGATGCCGGCCTGCATGGAGGTCACGGTATTCTTGGCAACAACCGTCGGCGGCTTGACGATTTCGACCCGGGGGAGCTTGCTCGCCCGCTGGAACAGGGCCTCCAGGGAGATCATCAGCCCCGGCGCAATGGCACCGCCGCAGTATTCGCCCCGGGTATTCACATAGTCGAAGGTGGTGGCGGTGCCGAAGTCGACAATGATCAGCGAGCGGTGGTACTTCTCGAAGGCGGCCACGGCATTGACGATACGGTCTGCCCCCACCTCCTTGGGGTTGTCGTACTGGATCGGCATGCCGGTCTTGATGCCCGGCCCCACCACCAGCGGCCTGACCTTGAAATACTGCTGGGCCAGATGCTCCAGCACCCAGGTGAGCGGCGGCACCACCGACGAAATAATGATCCCGGTCACGTCGGCCGGTGTAATCCCGGAGAGACGCAACAGATCGTGAATAAGGATACCATACTCGTCGGTGGTCTTGGATTTGTCGGTGGAGATGCGCCAGTCATGGACCAACCGCTCCTCGTCGTAAATACCGAGCACGATATTGCTGTTGCCAACGTCGATAACCAGCAGCAAGGAAACCTCCAATAAAGCCGTGACCCGTGACTGGAAAATCCTGAAAAGATTTGCCGTCACCAGTCACCAGTAACGAGTTACCAGTCACAGAAACTTAACATCCCCAGACAGCACCCGGTGTTCCTCACCCCGCTCGTCCCGCACCAGGAGCGCACCGAAGCCATCGATGCCGGTCACCCGGCCAGTAAGCTCAACATCCTGCTGAACCACCCGCACCCGTTCCCCTGCCATCCGGCTCCGGGCAAGCCACTCTTCCCTGATGGGACCGTCCCCGGCCTTCAGGTAGGTATCGTACAGACTGTCCAGAGACTTGAGCAGGGAACGGGCAAAGACAGTCCGACTCACCCGGGAACCGCTCTCGATGAGCAGGGAGGTGGCAGGATGACGGAGCCCGGTCGGAAACTGGTCCTGCGTCATGTTCAGGTTCACGCCGATACCGAGGATCACAAAATTGACATGATCGGTTTCGGCGCTCATCTCGTTGAGGAGTCCGGCCACCTTGCGATCATTGATCAGAAGATCGTTGGGCCATTTTATCCGCGGTAACAAGTGCGAATTATCCTCGATGGCCCGGGCCACGGCTACAGCGGAAAGGAACGTGAGTTGGGGTGCGGCATAGGGGGGAAGCGGTGGTCTGAGGACCAGGGAACAGTACAGGTTGACCGCCGCTGGCGACGCCCACTCCCTCCCCAGGCGTCCCTTGCCCCTGGTCTGGGCATCCGCCAGGACGACCGTCCCCTCTTCGACCCCGTCCTCGGCCAGCCGAAAAGCGACATCGTTGGTGGAGTCGGTCTCCCGGAAGCTCACGATCCGCGTGCCGAGCCTGGTGACGGCAAGATCTCGGCCCACCTCTTCCGGAATCAGCAGGTCCGGTGCCCCGGCCAGCCGGTAGCCACGGGAAGGCTCGGCCGTGATCGCGTACCCCATATCCTTCAGCGCCTTGATATGTTTCCAGACGGCAGTACGCGAGATATGCAGGAGACCGGACAGCTCCTCGCCGGAAACCACCTCACCCTCCCCGCGACCGTGAAAAATTGTCAGGATCTCGTGGTGGAGACCCCCTTCCGGGTACCGGCCGCTCTTGGGGAAGGCCTTGGTCATGCCTCCTCCAGTAGCATGGAGATGTCCATGGCCCGGGCCGAATGGGTCAGGGCGCCAACGGAGATGATATCGACACCGGTTTCGGCGATACGCCGGACGGTCTCCAGGTTCACCCCGCCCGATGCCTCAACCAGGGCCCGGCCGGCAATGAGCCGGACCGACTCCGTCATGGCCTGAATGTCCATATTGTCCAGCATGATGATGTCGGCGCCGGCAGCCAACGCCTCGTTGACCTGATCCAGCGTCTCGGTCTCGACTTCGACCCGGAGGGTATGGGGGGCATAGGCACGGGTCCGGCGAATCGCCTCGCTGATGCCACCGGCTGCGGCGATATGGTTTTCCTTGATCAGGATGCCGTCATAGAGGCCGGTCCGGTGGTTCGTGCCACCCCCGACCCGCACGGCGTATTTGTCAAGGAACCTGAGGCCAGGGGTGGTCTTGCGGGTATCAACGATCCGCGCGCCGGTCCCCGCCACCGCCGCCACATAGCGGGCAGTCAACGATGCCACGCCGCACATCCGCTGCAACAGGTTCAGCGCCACCCGCTCCCCCTGCAGAAGCGGGGCTGCCTCGCCGCTCAGTTCGGCAATCACCTCGCCGGCCTTGACCGATGCACCGTCCTTAAACAGGGGAGTAAAAGCCACCGAGGGATCGAGGAGGTGAAAGACCCGGCCGGCAATGTCGACTCCGGCCAGCACCAGCTCTTCCTTGGCCTTCAAAATCCCTTGCATGGGCCGTGAGCCGGCAACAATCGCCAGGGTAGTGATGTCTCCGGTGTGAATATCCTCGTGCAGGGCGTTTTCAATGATACTGTCAACCGGACCCATTGACGCTCCTTGTGTTTAAATTGGAGCTTTTTTATACCACAGCTTCCCCCCTCCCGCAACCGCTAATCGGGCTTCCGGCGCCGTTTACAGTCCGTTTGGGCAGTCTGTTCATTGACTTATAGCCATCACTCCACTAGAATGGCCGCCAATGTCCAACAATATACCGCAGAAACGATTCTCCCTGATCCAAAAGCTGGTTGCCAGCTATGCCGCCATGACCCTCTTCATCATGGCAGCGATGATCTTCTCCATTCTTGGACTCTACTCCCTGAACCGGACCGCCAGGGAGATCGCCAAGCGCGATCTTGCCGTCGTGGACACGGTCAACAAACTGAGAGAGTCGATCATTGCCCAGGAGCGTTACGCGAGCAAGTATGCCATCCTGAAGAGCGGCGAGTTCGTCGATCTGTACAGGAAACGCGAGAGAGACTTTCTGGAAACACTGCGCAGCTTCCCGGAAGCGGCGTCGCACCAGGAGGTAATGGCCCTCACCTCATTCTACCAGGCGTTTCGTAGTGACGTGGCCCGACTCTTGGCAGGCTCATCCAGCGCAGAAAACCAATTTCGCGATTCCGCTACCAAGGTCCTCAATACCCTCGACGCCATTGCCGGCAACGAACAGATCCGACTGAACGAAATACTGAAGGCAGCCGACCGGAAAGAAGGGGCCACCGTCCGCTGGACCCTTATCCTCTCCTTTACCGGTTTTCTACTGTCGATTCTGGTGGCGACGTTATCCATCTTCAACATCTCGTCGGCCATTGCCAAACTGAAAAAGGCCACCCACCGGATTGCCGAGGGAGAGTTCGATTACGATCCCCAGATCCCGCCGGGCGACGAAATCGGCGATCTCTCCCTCGATTTTACCCGTATGGCCAAGCGGTTGAAGGATCTGGAGCAGGTCAACCTCGATGCCAGCCCATTGACCCGGTTGCCCGGCAATATCGCCATCGAGCGGGTCCTGTCCAAACGGCTCCACGATGGAGTCCCCTTTGCCGTCTGCTACGGCGATCTGGACAACTTCAAGGCGTACAACGACCGCTACGGCTACGTCAAGGCCAGCGAGGTAATCAAGATCACGGCAGAGCTGATCTTCGATGTGGTCAAGCGGTTTGGCGACAAGGAAGCATTCGTCGGTCACGTGGGGGGGGACGACTTCATCATCATCCTCTCCTGCGAGGCCATGGAAGCTGTGTGCAAGGGGATCATCGCCGCCTTCGACACAGAGATCCGCAAACACTATTCAGACGAGGACGTGGCACGAGGGGCCATCGAAGGAACGGATCGCTATGGCGTTGAACGGATATTCCCCCTCATGACCATCTCGATCGCCGTCGTGGTCTCTCTGGAGGGAGAATTCGGCTCAGCCGTGGATATTGCCAGGACCGCCTCCCAACTAAAGGACTATGCCAAGGGCCAACCGGGCAGCAACTACTTCATTAACCGGCGAAAGCAACCACGATGACACGTACGTTTCTGACGATCCCCCTACTGCTTCTTCTCCTCTCCGGTTGTGCCTCCATCGGTTCCGGCGGCAACCTGCTGAACCGGCTGAGCGAAAGTCGTCGCCTGTCAGAGGCAATCGACCATCTGGAGAAAGGCAACCTCGATGCGGCCGCCACAGTCCTGGAAGGGATAACCAGGCAGGCAGGCGTTTCCGGCGTCACCGACGAGGCACTTTTCCGCCTGGCAGTCATTCGACTCCAAAACAGCAAGGACGGCGCATCACAGACAACCGCACTGCTGGAGCGGCTGATCCGCGATTACCCGGAGAGCCCCTGGACCAAACAGGGAGTGCCCCTCCTGGAATACGTCAGCTCCATCGACGATGCACGCAAACAGGCGCGCACCCTGAAGATCCTCAACATCGCCCTCACCCGGGACAACAAGGAACTGCGGGCCACCAACCAGAATCTTGTCAAGGAAAACAAAGAAATTCACCAGAACATCGAAAAGCTCAAGCACCTGGACATCGAACTGGAGAAGAAAACCCGTTAAGTCCGTCTCAAGGCTGCTCGCGCCAGCGTGGCGGAACGCCGGCCTTGAGAGCTTCCGCTTCCAACGTCCCGATCTTTTCATAGATCGACTTGAGCAGCTCCTCCTGGGTGGCAATCTTTTCCTGCACCTCCTTTACGGCAAGACGGTCGCTGGCCCGCTGCAGGATCAGTTTTTTCCGTTTAACCGCAACGTCCTTCCCCTTCAGCTCTTCCAGCCGCGCCACCGCTCCCTGCCGTTCTATGGCCAGTTCCCGATAACGCGCCTGCCACCAGGGAAACGGCTTCCCCCCATACAACAGTTCGCCCTTGGGTGGTTCGGCAAGTGTTCCCGGTGTCGGCTGCTGTTTTGGTGACCGTTCCTCTAACGTATCCCGCAGTGACTCCCTTACCCGAACGGTTCCCCGGTATTTTCGCGGCACCAGATCCGGGTTGTCGGTAAAATGCACCACGCCGCCGGTATCGGTCCACTCGTAGGTCTGACCGAGCACAGACCCGGATGCTGCCACAAGTAACAACAACACAATTCCGCCAATCACCTCACCCCTGCTTTTCATGAACTAGCCCCTTCCGACCTTTAAGGTTTTTGTTTGACGCATATCTGCCCGCTGTGTATAGTATCGCGGCTTTAATGATTGATGAGCCCAATGCTAAAGGAGTGGACCAACTATGCGTCGTTCCCTGATTTTCGTCTTCCTCTCCCTGCTTCTCCCCACCATGGCCCTGGCCAAGGAGACCAAGGAAATCGAGTTCAAATTCAAGAATGCCAATCCCGTCGTTTTCAGCCACGATTTCCATCTAAGTAAATATAACAACAACTGCCGGGTCTGCCACAATGCCATTTTCAATCTGAAACAGCACAGGCGTTACACCATGGCTGAGATGGAAAAAACCAAGTCGTGCGGCGCCTGCCACACCGGCATCAAGGCGTTCAGCGTCAGCGACGAGAAGGAATGCATCCACTGTCACAAGGGCAAACCCAAGGATGTTACCTACAAGGTCAAGGGTGCTCCCGACGCCACCTTCTCCCACAACGTGCATATTGCCAAAACCAGCGGCAAGTGCCGCAGCTGCCACGACGGTAAGGTGATTACCGGCACCGGTAAGGCCGTCACCATGGCCCAGATGGAAAAAGGCCGGACCTGCGGAGCCTGCCACAACGGCAAGAGCGCCTTCACCGTGGCCGGCAACTGTGACCGGTGCCACAAAGGGCTGAAGCTGCGGGACATTACTTTCAAGAGCAAGGGGATTAACGACGCGTTTTTCAGCCACGCCGTTCATACCGCCATGTTCAAATGCCCCGATTGCCACACACGGGTTTTCCCCTACAAGGCCGGCGCCAGGCACTCTTCCATGACCGACATGGAAAAAGGCAAATCGTGCGGTACCTGCCATAACGGCAAGGACGCCTTCACCGTGGTCGGCGAGTGCGACAAATGCCACAAGGGATTCCGGCCCGGCCAAGTCACTTTCAAAACCGATTCGGGACTCGTCAACTTCAGCCACGAGATCCATCTGGGGATGTACAAATGTGCCGACTGCCACACCAAGGTCTTCCCCTTCAAGGCTGGCGTCAAGAAAAACAGTATGGGCGATATGGAAAAAGGGAAATCCTGCGGTACCTGTCACAATGGCAAGGACGCCTTCTCCGTTAGCGGCGACTGCGAAAAATGCCACAAGATGTGACATAGCAACATAATTGTTAATGGAACGGGCCACTGGCCCGCTGCAGACGACTGAAAAAGTCCTCGCCCCCGGCGGGGACTTTTTTTGTAAACGCTTAATTGTATCAATAAGTTTCTACTTGCACCAAAAGATTAGGGTGTGATAATAAATACCGTGTCATATACAACAACCAATCTTCGCACCATTTATAAACACCAACCATGAAAACTATTCTTACATTTTCAGCCGCCTTCTGTCTCATTGTTGCTACGGTTACGACCGCCCCAGCCGTCGATCTGGACGGAACCATGTGGAAATCGTGGAACCAGGCAACGAAGAAAATCTTCCTGGCCGGTTTCATGGCCGCTACCGACTATATAAGCTTCAATCAAGTCCCCAGCTACATTGGCGACAGCAAAACGATAAGCTTGGCCCGCTACTCGGATTACGCCGACCTGACCCACAACAAGCGGGAGCGTTATTCAGCCGGGGAAGTCACCTCCCTGCTCAATTTCGTACGCCATGAGCAGTACAACGATCTGAAGCGCTACAAACTTTCCATGCTGCCCATGGATGCACTGATTCACGGGATTGACCGCTTTTACGGCGAATACAGGAACAGTGGCATCAGGATCACCGACACCTTCTATTTTGTGAAACGAAAACTGGACGGAGCCTCGGAAGAAGAACTGCAGGCGGTTCTGAAACACCTTCGCACACCGGATACCAAGGCAACGGAGATTGTCTTCTCCGACCGACGCGGTGAACTCGGGGTGGCTACGTTCCCCTGACGTGCCAGATGCGATCGACCTTCACCGCTGCCCCTCCCCGTTCCCCCGACAATTCCGCAAATGCCCTTTCCTCCTCCCACAGATAGCAACCCGTCGTTACTCTCTCCTCAGCATCGTTGACTTCGGCCAAGTTCCCTCCCCTTACCTCCCACTACCGGTAACCGGTTCCGTAAAAAGCATCTGGTTACCTTTCAGCCGTCCAAAGCCGGCGCTTCCTACAATTACCTGTCTTGACTTGGGTCAAAGACCTAAAACCTTCATCGTATATGATTGGTGGTACCTCGCGGTTAGCTCGAGGATGCATGAGCTCCTGACAACTGTTTCTCACATGAATACGACACGCCAGTACTGGAGTTGCCGCCGGCAATTGCGGCACCGGATGACCGAAGTCCTGGCGGTTCGCTAACTCTCGGGAAAGGAGAATTATGGTGATGAAGAAACTACGAGGTGCCGTAGTACTGGCGCTGGTCGCTACAGTGGCAATCGGCGCCGGCTGCGTCCCGAAGAAAACGGAACCGGCAACAACAGTTCCG
The DNA here is from genome assembly GCA_021849045.1 of Deltaproteobacteria bacterium. Classification (GTDB taxonomy): domain Bacteria; phylum Desulfobacterota; class Desulfuromonadia; order Geobacterales; family DSM-12255; genus Geomobilibacter. Next base: position 16,939 of record JAJZTK010000046.1, read on the forward strand.
ATTGCCGACGGAACGATAGACCCGACCCAATGGGGCAAGGTCTATCCGGTGGAGTACGAACTCTGGAAGAAAACCGGCGAGCCGACCCCGGCCGGGAAGAGTAAGTACAAGCGGGGATATGATAAAGGAGAGGAACGACCCGACAAGCTGGATGAATTCCCCTTCCTGGCGTTACTGTACAACGGTTGGGCCTTTGGCTCCGAATACAAGGAGCCGCGTGGGCACCTCTTCATGGTGCAGGACCAGTTGGAGGTGGACCCGGGGCGTTACAAGGCGGGTGGCTCCTGCCTGACCTGCAAGACCCCCTACGCCCCGATCCTGCAAAAGCAGATGGGCAAAGAGTACTTTGCCAGGCCGTACAAGGAGGTCCTCGCCACCATCCCCAAAGAGCACCAGACCCTTGGCGTAGCCTGTATCGACTGCCACGACAACCGGGACATGTCACTGAAGATCTCCCGTGGCTTTACCCTGGGCAAGGCTCTGGAAAAGCTTGGCGTCGATGAGGCGAAGCTCACCCGGCAGGAGAGGCGGACCCTGGTCTGTGCCCAGTGCCATGTCACCTACAGCATCCCCAAAGATGCGCAGATGAAGTCCACTGACGTCTTCTTCCCGTGGGAAGGGAGCAAGTGGGGCGGGATCACCATCGAGAACATCATCAGAAGGCTCCGCAGCAACCCGCCAAGCGGCGAGTGGACCCAGAGTGTCACCGGATTCAAACTGGCCTTCATCCGGCATCCGGAATTCGAGCTGTTCTCCAACAACAGTGTGCACTGGCAGGCAGGAGTTGCCTGTGCCGACTGCCACATGCCGTACACCAATGCAGGGAGCGGGAAAGTGTCGGACCACCGTATCATGAGCCCGCTGAAGAATGACCTGAAGGCCTGCCAGCAGTGCCACACCGAGTCGCCCGAGTGGCTGCGCAACCGGATATTCGCCATCCAGGACCGGACCATGTCCCAATTCATCCGCTCCGGCTATGCCACTGCCACCGTGGCCAAACTGTTCGAGATGGCCAACACGGCCCGGACAGCGGGACGGCAGATAGACAGCGAACTCTATGCCCAGGCGCGGGACCACTACGAAGAGGCTTTTTACCGGGTCGTGTTCATCGGTGCCGAGAACTCCACCGGCTTCCACAACCCTAGCGAGACGCTGCGCGTCCTGGGCGATGCCGCCAACCATGCCGGCAAGGCCGAAGGTCTGCTGCGCCAGGCGCTGACCAAGGCCGGGGTAATGGTCCCGACAAAGGTAGACCTGGAGCTGGCCAAGTACCTGAACAACCGGGGCACAAAGAAACTCATGTTCAAGGCGGAGCATGAGATCAAGGACCCCTTTGCCGGAAAGTAGGCAGTACCTCTGGGGGCAGGGCGGACCTGCCCCCAGAGGAGTGAATAAGAAACAAAAAAGTGAGCGCACAGCACAATCAGATGAAACGACGCATTTCAATTCTCATTCGTGGACACGGTGGGATACATAAGCGATTGACCAGGCTGCCCCAGCGCTGCAAGGCTCCGTTCCGGGGGCCGCGGCCGCCGCTGTCGCTGCGCTATGCCGTCTGGAGCTTTCTCGGCGGCACCCTGGGTATACTGGCCATTTTCGAGACTACCACCCTGGTTGGCCACCACCCACTGCTGATCGGCTCGTTCGGGGCGTCGGCGGTGCTCCTGTTCGGTGCCACGGAGTCGCCGATGGCCCAGCCGCGCAACCTGGTCGGCGGCCACCTGGTCTCTGCCGGCGTGGCGGTCCTCGTGGTCGCCCTCCTCGGCTCCACCCCGCTGAGCATGGCCGTCGCCGTCGGGTTGGCCATTTTCGTGATGAACCTGACCCACACGACCCACCCCCCCGGTGGCGCCACCGCCCTGATCGGCGTCCAGGGGGCTGCCGGACCGGGGTTCATCCTGGTTCCGGTTCTGGCCGGGGCACTGATTCTGCTGACAACGGCACTCTTTACCAACAATGTGGTCTATCACCGCAGGTATCCGAAACACTGGTTCTGAATCCATACATCTCCCTGAAAAAGGAAAAACTCATGTTCCAGATATCATCCAAGCCCTGCCTGCTCGCCCTCATCCTCCTGGTCGCCCTCCCCCTGCCGGCGCTGGCTATTCCGGCGATCACCTGCCATTGCTTTACGGACCGCTCGTACGACCCGGCCCGTCCAGCGGCGGCCGATCCCTACTTTCTCGCCACCACGCAGAACTCCTTCCTTGCCCTTGTCTTGCATGCGGAGAAGAGAACAATCGTGATGAAGAAGCAAAAGGGAACATCCGCTGACGACCTCTGGGTAGCCTACTGGCTGGCTTCCAGGACAGGGGTCTCGGCAGATGCCCTGCTGGAAAAGAGGAAAGCAAAAGAGAGCTGGAAGGATGCCGTCGCCACTTCGGGCATTGGCGTAAAATCCCTTTCACCCCTGTTTGCGAAAGAGCTGAATGCCGGTGCTTCCACTGAGTCTCTAGCCCGGGAAGTGGTTGACTCCCTCCTGGTTGATCACCAGCTGATCAGCGACGCCGAACTGGCAGCCATGCGAAAGAATTGGGCCTCCAACCAGGAGGTGATCATCGCTTCGATCATCGCCATCAAGACACACAAACCGGCCAGGCAGATCCATCTTGAGGTGAAAAACGGAAAACAGACCTGGGGCGGGTTGTTGCTGGCGGCAAACTTCGATACGAGCGCACTGCAGGAGGAGATTTCGGACCTGTTGAAAATGCGCAGGAGACCGTAGTACCCTGTAGCTCTCGAACTGTTTCGATACCAACAACAAAGGGGCTGAAATGTCAGAACATACCGAATCAACGACCATCAATCTGGAAAACCTTAAGACCGGCGGGTTCATCAAGGAACGGGGCAAGGACCGGTTCACGGTCAGGCTCAGCGTGCCGGGTGGGCGGCTCCCCATCGCGCGCATGAAAAAGATAGCCGCGGTTGCGGAAAAATACGGGGTCGAATTTGTCCACCTCTCGGTCCGCCAGTCGGTGGAGATGATCCATGTGAACTTCAAGGATTTCGACGGGATCGTCGAGGAGCTGTCCGAGGGAGGGCAAAAGATCGCTTCGTGTGGAGCACGCGTCCGCGTACCGACTGCCTGCGGCGGTTGCGAGTACAACCCGAACGGACTGATGGATGCCCAGGCCTCGGCCCTGGAGGTCAACGACAAGCTGTTCGGCATCCCTACCAGCCACCACAAGTTCAAGGTCAGCTTTTCCGGCTGTCCCATCGATTGCTTCAAGTCGAACATGAACGACGTCGGCTTTCAAGGAGCGATCTGGCCCGAACTAGCCAGGGAGAACTGCATCGGTTGCGGGCTCTGCGCCAAATCATGCGGTGAAGGGGCGATTGAAATGGGTGCGGACAACGTCCCGGTCTTCTCCGGCGAAAGATGCATCTACTGCGGTAATTGCGTCAAAGTCTGTCCCACCGAAGCCTGGACAACGGCCAAAAGAGGCTATCTGGTCCGCATCGGCGGCAAAGGGGGACACCACCCCGTACTGGGAAGCCTATTCGCACTCTTTCTTCCGGCGGAGATGGTGGTACCGTTCCTCGAAGCCGTTCTCTCCTGGTACCGGGAGAAAGCGGAAGGGTTGGGAAGGATCAGAATTGCCGACATCATCCTCAGGGAAGGGACGGACTCCCTCCTCGATCACCTGCGCGCCAGGTTTCCGGAGTATATCCCGGCACAAACGGTCACTCCCCATGTCGTCAACACCCAGGTAGGGAAGATGCAGTCGCTGTCGTAGGAACGATCAGCCGATCCGTTGGGCATGCTGCGCTTTGCCCAACATGTTGTTGGAGGTACAAAAAGGCGAGAGTCGAATCTCGCCTTTTTGTTTCCCGGAAAAACGTCTGCCGGCTCAATTCAGGCACGAGACAAAGCGAATCCGATTAATTGACTTATGTCAAGGCACGGTTAGAATCACGTTATATGATGTTAGTTAAATCGGATCTAATGCTCTCATGATCAACAATCGCCGGAATCTGCTCCTATAACATTGTTAATTGCAGCACAACAACTCCCCGGAGGGCACGCCTATGCGCAACGGTCCGAAATGTATGCCTCTGCTTCTTATCCTCTCGTTATTCCTTCCCGCCCTGGCAGCGGCCGATGCCGGCAAGGAGCTGTTCGACAAGCAGTGCGCAAGCTGCCACACCATCGGTGGTGGCGATTCCGGAGGGCCGGATCTCAAGGGAGTGACCGCCAGGCGCACCCATGAGTGGCTGGAAACGGTCATCATGGAACCGGATAAACTGACGGCTCGCAAAGACCCGGCCCAGGCCGAGCTGGTAAAGAAGTACGGCTATGAGATGCCAAAGCTGGGTATCGGCCATGACGACGCCTTGAAGATCATCACCTATCTCGGCGCTGCGGACAGCGCTGCTGCAGCGCCACCCTCCGTGCCGGCGGCGGAACAGCTGGAGTTAGTCGTAACGCCGGAGCTGATCGCCCACGGGAAGGCGCTGTTCACCGGCAGAAAACGGTTGGCCAACGGCGGTGCGGCATGCGTCGCCTGTCACCCGCTCACTTACCCGGGCATTGCAGGGGGGAACCTGTCCATTGCCAACCTGGGCGTCTCCTACCAGAAAATGGGGGAGACCGGGATGAGGGGTGCGCTGAAGGCACTGAAATTCCCCACCATGAAGCGGATCTATCAAGACAGGCCGTTGACCGATGAAGAGGTGGCGGCGCTTCTCGCCCTTTACAAGGACGCAGCCGCCCGTAAGGAGGGGGGCACATCCGCCTATCCCCTGGCGGGTGCCGGCCTGTTCGTGCTGTTTATGCTGGGATTGACCCTTTACAAGAGGAGGATACGGTAATGTCCCATGAGCGGATCAAGGATGAAAGCGCTCCAACCGGCCAGGACTGGGAGGAGTTTTACCGCAACCGCTGGCAGTACGACAAGGTGGTGCGGAGCACCCACGGCGTCAACTGTACCGGCGGCTGCAGTTGGATGGTCCATGTGAAGGACGGCATAGTCGGCTGGGAACTCCAGGCCAACGACTATCCCCAGTTCAATGCCGATATCCCCAACCACGAGCCGCGCGGCTGCGCCAGGGGGATAAGCTTTTCCTGGTACCTCTACAGCCCGCTCAGGGTGAAGTACCCCTACATGCGCGGCGCGCTCATCGACCGCTGGCAGGAGGCGCGCAGCCGGTTCGACGACCCGGTGGAGGCATGGGCCAGCATCGTCGAGAACCCGGAAGCACGGCAGAGCTATACTGCCAAGCGGGGCATGGGTGGCTTTCGCAGGGCATCCTGGGACGACGTGGTGGAGCTGATCGCCGCCTCCACCCTGTACACGGCCAAGAAGCACGGCCCTGATCGGGTGATCGGCTTTTCGCCGATCCCGGCCATGTCCATGATCAGCTACGCGGCCGGCACCCGCTTTCTCCAGCTTCTGGGCGGCGTCGCCATGAGCTTCTACGACTGGTACTGCGACCTCCCGCCGGCCTCTCCACAGGTCTGGGGGGAACAGACCGACGTCAACGAGTCGGCCGACTGGTACAACGCCTCCTACATCGTTCTGTGCGGCTCCAATGTGCCGATGACCAGAACTCCCGACGCCCATTACCTGGTCGAGGCCCGCTATCGCGGCGCCAAGGTCGTGGTCATGTCTCCCGATTACAGCATCGCCAGCAAGTTCGCCGATGCCTGGCTGCCGGTAGAACAGGGGCACGACGGCGCCTACTGGATGGCGGTGAACCACGTCATCCTCACCGAGTTCTACGCCCAGCGGCAGGTCCCGTTCTTTACCGAGTATGCCCTGAAGTACACCGACCTGCCGTTTCTCGTCAAACTCTCGGAAAAAGGCGGCGTCTGGAAGCAGGGGGAATTCCTGAGAGCCAGCGAGATCGAACGATGCGCCGGGCTCGAACACGGAGACTGGACCCTGTGCGTGGCAGACGAGGCCGGTGAGGTACGGGTGCCAAACGGCAGCCTCGGTTCCCGCTGGACAAAGGAAGAGGGGAACTGGAACCTGGACATGCGGGACCTGGTGGACGGCACGGAGATCGACTGTTGCCTCACGCTCCTCGGCGGGGAAACCAGGCGGGTCTGCTTCACGTTCGAAGCGGACGGTGAGGTGATCCGGGAACTGCCGGTCCAGAGGATCATGACCACCACCGGCGAGGTAACGGTCACCACCGTATTTGATCTGCTCATGGCCCAGTTCGGCGTCTCCCGGGGGCTTGGGGGCGATTATCCGGCGAGCTACCAATCGGACAAGCCGTTCACCCCGAAATGGCAGGAGAAATACACCGGCATAGCAGCCGACACCCTCATCAACATGGCCCGCGAATGGGCGTTGAGCGGCGAACAGAGTGGCGGCCGGAACATGATCATCACCGGCGCCGGTACGAACCACTGGTACCATAACGACCTGATCTACCGCGCCGCCATCACCGCCCTGATTCTGACCGGCAGCGTCGGCCGCAACGGCGCCGGGCTGGCCCACTATGTCGGCCAGGAGAAGGTGGTGCCGCTCGCCCCCTGGACCTCCATCGCCATGGCCCAGGACTGGACCAAGGCGTCGCGGCTGCAGAACACCCCGAGCTTCTGGTACATGCACTCCGACCAGTGGCGCTACGACCGAAGTTTCACCGACTATTTCAAACCGGAAACCGGCGAGAACATGCCCATGCACACCGCCGACTTCAACGCCAAGGCGGTGCGGCTGGGCTGGCTCCCCTTCTCCCCCCATTTCAACGACAACACCCTGAACCTGGTGGCCGCCGCCAAGGCAGCCGGGGCCAAAACCGACGACGAGATCCGCGCCTGGCTGGTTGCCCGCCTCAAGAGCGGCGAGACCCGTTTCGCCATCGAGGACCCGGACGGGGCCGGGAACTCCCCCAAGGTTTGGTTCATCTGGCGCGGCAACGCCATTTCGGCCAGCGCCAAGGGGCACGAGTTCTTCCTCAAACATGTGATCGGCGCCCCCAACGCAAGCTTCACCGCCAGGGAGGCTGCCAAGGGACAGGTGAAAGATATCGTCTGGCACGATACGGCGCCCGAGGCGAAGATGGACCTGGTGGTGGACCTCAACTTCCGGATGGACACTTCGACCCTGTACTCGGACATCGTCCTGCCGGCTGCCACCTGGTACGAAAAATCCGACCTGAACACCACCGACATGCATTCGTTCGTCAACTGCCTGGATGCCGCCGTAGATCCGGCGTGGGAGTCGAAGTCCGACTGGCAGATCTTCAGCCGGATCGCAAAAAAGGTCAGTGAGCTTGCAGCGAAACATTTCCCGGAACCGTTCCAGGACATCATCGCGGCGCCGCTCATGCACGACACGCCGGGCGAGATAGCGCAGCGGCAGGTGAAGGACTGGAAACTGGGGGAATGCGAGCCGATCCCGGGCAAGACCATGCCGAACCTCCCCATCGTCGAGCGTGATTACGTGAACCTGTACAACCGCTTCATGTCGCTCGGACCGGGCATCGGCCACCTCCATGCCCACGGCGTCAGCTGGGAGGCGGACGATGTCCACGAAAAACTCCTGAAGGAGATGCCGACCCGCTCCTGGGCCGGGCGAACCTGCATCGATCTGGAGGACGAACGGAACGTGGCCGACGTGATCATGGCCTTTGCCCCGGAAACCAACGGCGAACTGGCCTATCGCGCCTACCGGAACCTTGAGAAACGGGTCGGTAAGCCCCTGTCCCAGATCTCCGCCGGCGACCGGAACTTCCGGATCACCTGGGAGGAGATCACCCGGAAACCGCGCCGGTTCATCAGTACGCCGGTCTGGAGCGGGCTGGTCAACGAGGGGCGCCCCTATGCCCCCTACACCCTGAACGTGGAGCATGGCGTGCCGTGGCGCACCCTCTCCGGCCGGCAATCCCTCTATCTCGACCACCCCTACTACCGGGAGTTCCACGAAGGGCTCCCCACCTTCAAGGGGAAACTCGACCCGGCGATGCTGGACGAGACCGACGGCGAAACCGGGCTGATCCTCAACTTCCTCACCCCGCACGGCAAATGGAGCATCCATTCCACCTACAGCGACAACCTGCGCATGCTCACCCTCTCCCGCGGCGGGCAGGCGGTCTGGCTCAATCACGAGGACGCCCTGGCAGCGGGGATCGAGGACAACGAACCGATCGAAGTATTCAACGCCAACGGCGTCGTGGTCTGCCGGTCAATCGTCTCGTCCCGGATCCCGCGCGGGGCAGCGGTCATGTACCATGCCCCGGAGCGGACCCTCAACATCAAGACATCCAAAAAGAGCGGCAAGCGGGGCGGGGTCCACAACAGCCTGTCCCGCATCCGCCTGAAACCGACGCTGATGCTCGGCGGCTACGCCCAGTTCAGCTACTACTTCAACTACTGGGGACCGACCGGCGTCAACCGGGACTGCTATGTGGTTGTCAGAAAGCTGAGGGGGTGAGGCGATGAACGTTCGAGCACAACTGGTAATGGTGTTCAACCTGGACAAATGCATCGGCTGCCACACCTGCAGCATCTCCTGCAAGAACATCTGGACCGACCGCAAGGGCGCCGAGTACATGTGGTGGAACAACGTGGAGACCAAGCCCGGCGTCGGTTATCCGCGAAAATGGGAGGACCAGCGGATCTTCAAGGGGGGGTGGCTCGCTGACGGCCGCAAGCTGAAACTGCGCGCCATGGGGAAAGGGCCGACGCTCCTCAACATGTTCTTCCAGCCGAACATGCCGAAGCTCGAAGACTACTACGAGCCTTTTGACTTCGACTACAGCAATCTCTACAAGGCCCCGCCGGGGAGCGACCAACCGGTGGCCGAACCGTTTTCCCAGATCTCGGGGAAAAAGATCGACGACATCAAGGGTGGCCCCAACTGGGACGACGACCTCTCCGGCTCGCAGGTGTACGCGGCCGAGGATTCCAACCTGGAAGACCGGAAAATCATCGAGGATTACGGCAGGATCTTCATGCAGTACCTGCCGCGCATCTGCAACCACTGCCTGAATCCGGCCTGCGTCGCCTCCTGCCCGTCCCGGGCGCTCTACAAGCGGGGCGAAGACGGCGTTGTGCTGGTCGACCAGAACGTCTGCAAGGGGTGGCGCTTCTGCACGAGCGCCTGTCCCTACAAGAAGGTCTATTTCAACTGGAACAGCGGCAAGGCGGAAAAATGCATCTTCTGTTTTCCTCGCACCGAGACCGGGCAGTGTAACGCCTGCGCCCACGCTTGCGTCGGCCGGATCCGCTACGTGGGGGTGCTCCTCTACGATGCCGACCGGGTCGAAGAAGCGCTTCTCAAACCCGACGACCAGCTGGTGGCGGCCCACCGCTCGGTCATCCTCGATCCGCGTGAGCAGCAGGTCAGGGAAGCGGCCCGCAGGAACGGCGTCTCCGAGCAGTGGCTGGAGGCGGCAGTGAAATCGCCGGTCTATGCCCTGGTGAAGGAGTTCGGCGTGGCCCTGCCGCTCCATCCCGAGTTCCGCACCATGCCGATGGCCTACTACATCCCTGCCCTCTCCCCGGTACTGGCCACGAGCGGCGAACTCCACGAGCTGGCTGAGCACG
>JAJZTK010000047.1 GCA_021849045.1 Deltaproteobacteria bacterium
ATGACCAGTTGGTTCGTGGCAAACTTGCCAGACGGCAGCCGTTCAAGGTCCATATCGGTCTTGATCTCGGCGTGGTACTGCTCACACAGGCCATGCCCCTTGTAGAGTTCGATGATCTTCTCATCGGTCGAAGGCTAAGGGGCGAAGGCTAAGGGGTCAGCCCTTGAAAAAGGAAAAATGTGAGGTAGTCTATCCGTAACACGATAACAGGAGGAGAGTGATGGCTCGGCCACTGCGGATAGAGTATGAGGGGGCTATTTACCATGTCACAGCACGAGGAAATGAGCGGAGCAAGATCTTCTTTACAAAACGTGACTATCAGAGGTTTCGCGACTATATCACTGAGGCAAAGTCCAAGTTTGGCTTCAAGCTGCATTCCTATGTGCTGATGACGAACCATTACCACCTGATTATCGAGACACCGCACGGCAACCTGGGCAAGATCATGCACTACCTGAACGGCTCGTATACGACCTACATCAACACGAAAAGAAAACGAAGCGGCCATCTGTTTCAGGGAAGATACAAGGCCATATTAGTAGACAAAGACACCTATCTTCTGGAACTGAGCCGATACCTTCACCTGAACCCGGTTCGGGCGAAGATGATTGAGAGCCCGGAACTTTACACACATAGCAGTTATGGCTCGTACATTTCGAACTGCAAAGAAGAAATTGTCACGCACGACATGATTCTTGGCATGCTGACCGGGGACGAGGAGTCCGCACGGCAGCGGTACAAGGCATATGTCGAATGTGGGCTGGGGGAAGAATCGAAAAGCCCGATGGCGAACGTGTACGGCGGCATGATCCTCGGAGGGAACGGCTTCATCAGGGAAGCACTTGGGCGTCTTCAAGGCGAAAAGGTGGAGGGCGACGAGGTAGCACACCGTAAGGCATTGCGGGCATGTGCGAACACGGAAGAGATACTCGCTGCGGTGTGCGGGCATTACGGGGTGTCGTTTGAAATGTTCGCCGAAGACAAGCGGAGTGAGGCCAGAAAAGCAGGCGTTTACCTGCTGAAGAAATTTAGCGGTGCAACAAATAAGGAGATCGGCGAGTTATTTGGTGGTTTGAGCTACTCTGCAGTTACCAAAATAGCACAAACCTTTTCGATCCAGATGGCAGAGAATAAAGAACTGCAGGGGCGGATCAGGAAAATCGTGGGGCTGTTTTCCGTTTTCAAGGGCTGACCCCTACGCTACTCCCCTACGCTACTCTCTAAGGGCTGCCCCCTACGCTACTACTGCTAATTCGACAGGCATTCGAGGAGGAGTATCAACTCAAGATGGCTGCGTGACTCTTATCTTGTGTCCAGGGTACCGGGCGCGCTACAGCTCGTCTCTCAGAAGAGTGAGTATAAACTAATTGTAAAAAGGGGCCGTAAACCGGCCCCAGCAGTCTAGTTAACCATGCTTCAATGGGTGCTCTTTCAAAAACATCCTTAAAGCATCATCGATCCGTGATTGCCAACCAGCGCCAGTGGATTTGAAATTTTCTACCACATCTTGAGACAGTCGGATAGCAATTGACTTTTTTGTAGGGGCTTTCTGAGGCCCACGAATACCCGGACGATGAATGATAGCCTGTGCCCAATCCTCATCGGTTTTAAGGAAATTTTCCGGGTCGTCCATAGCCATGCGTTCAACAGACTCTTCTGAAAGATGATTGACTCGTTCCGGGTCAGTCATGATTTCTCCTCTGGAACGCATGCTTTCGATTTCTTTAGAGGTTTTTCTGACTATTTTGCTCATAGTAAAGGCTCCTTTCCTTACGACTGGCCTTCCGTAGCGAAAAACAGCGAACTGCCTCTCCGCGCAACGTATATGCAAGAGTAAGAGTTACCAGTTCGCCGCCGACTTCGGCAATATCTAGCCAGCGGCGTTCATGAGGTCGGTGACTTTCAACTGTGATCTTTTTTTGAGACTCATAAACAAGCTGACCATCGGCAAGGTCATATCCATGCTTTTCAAAGTTTTTCAACCGCTTGCTTTCGTCCCATTCGTAGATCATGTTTATTGTATATACAATTTGACTTAAAACGTCAACTTCTTTAATGACGGCCACTTCACAAGGCATTTGTCGGCAAAACATGACGATAAGAGAATGTCCAACTTGCGGCACGACCAGACCGCCCGGAAAGGCTGGGCGGGCTGGTCAGCCTTATGTCGTTATACGAATAAAGGATTAACAAGATGGACCTTCAGAAGATTTACGATTCCATCCTAGAAGACTGACTACCAACGAAGTGGTCAAGGTGGATAGCCGGATTGACTCCATCGACAGCCATAGGCGGAATCTTTCTTCCCAACTTTCTGCAAAAAGTAGACATCCACCCATCACCAGAACAAACACTATTGATCCGATTGTCAGTTAATGACAGACACCCCGCCTTTCAGCCGAAGCATGGCAGGGATTAAGCTTTGACCGCCTCATCAAGCTCCTCAAACTGGTTAATGCGGACATTGCCGTCGGGAAAGCGGGCAACTATCTCCAAGTCCCCGCCCATGGCCTTGATGACGCTCCGTAGCGTGGAGATATACATGTCCGTCCGTTTTTCGATCCGGGACACATTCGACTGCTTTGTGTGCAGGTTTTTGGTCATTTGCTCCTGGCTCATTTTCCGGGCCTGACGCAATTCCTGAAGCGGCATCTCTTGCATAAGCTGACGGGTTTGCTCCTCCGCCTTGGCGCGGGCCACAGGCGACATCTTCGCCCGTAACATGCTGTAGGGTCTTGCCATGACTTACTACCTCCCTTCCTGTTCCAATTCTTCCAGACCATGACTCAGAAGGATTATGCGGAAAAGGTCCTGAAGATTTACCCGCGGGTGCTGATGGAGATCGAACGGGACAAGGGAAACCCGACACTTGAGACCCTTCAGAAAATAGCATCACCCTTCGGCCTGGTGGTGCGGTTTCAGAGTGAGAATGAAGGGTGAAGTGCTTCACCTTTGATAGCAGCCAGCATCACCCGATCCTTCTCAGCCCCTCCGCAATCCGTATCGTCGCTCCCCGCCAGGCGGGGAAGATGCCCGCCACCACCCCGACCAGGAGCGCAGCGCCAAACTGCAGGGCAATGGTGGCCGGCGCCACGTTAAAGACCGGGAAAAACTGGGAGAGCGTGGCCTCGATCCAACTGGCCGCCGGGAAGGTAAGGACGATCCCCAGCAAGCCGCCGGCAACGGCCACGAAAAGCGATTCGCCGAAGACCGTAGCGGCAATATGGATACCCCGGAACCCCAGGGCCTTCATGGTGGCATACTCGGCGAGCCGTTCCCGGGCGGTCATGGCCATGGTGTTGGCCGCGACCACCATGATGATGACGATCACCACGTAGGATACGATCTGGATCGCCACCATGATCGCCTCGGTCATGGAGACGAAACTGAGCTGAAAGGCCCGCTCGGTCTCGGTCAGGGTCTCGGCCAGGGAGTTCCTGAAGGTGGCGTCGATGGCCAGTGCGACCTCTGCCGCCTGATCCGGCCTCGCCACGCTGACCACGTAAATCCCCGCCTGATCGGCGCGCCGCGTCATGGTCCGGCGCAACGACTCATTGAGATAGTCCCAGTGAAAAAAGAACTGGGTCTCGTCGGTGCTCTTCCGGGCGCCCCGGTAGATTCCCCGCAACACCAGGTCCCACTGCCCCGGGAAGATGGTCCCTTTGAGGACGATCCGGTCCCCGACCTTCCAGCCATATTTTTCCGCCAGTTTCCGACCGGCAACCGCCCCCTGACGGTCGACGATGAACTCCCGCTTTGCCCCGTCGGACAGCACAAATTCCGGGTAGAGCTCCAGAAAGGACTTTGGCTCAACGGCAAAGTTGGGGAAGAAGTTCTTCTCCGAAACGTAGACCCCGCCGAACCAGTTCATGATCCCCACCCCGGTCACGCCCGGCACCTGGCGAATCCGGTCCTGGTAGGCAATGGGGAGGGAAAAGACCAGGGAGATGGAGTTGCGGGTGACCAGGCGGGTGGCGGACGAGGTCTCGACCCCCAGGTACCAGAGCCCCACCAGGGTCTTGAGCAGGCCGAAGGCGAGAATGGCGATCGCTACGCCGACCACGGTGAGGGTTGCGCGGAGCTTGTGACGGAAGGCATTGCGCAAAATGAGCTTGAAGTAGAACATGGGACCGGGATCAGGGACCGGGGACCGGGGAGATCGACGTCTCATGTTCGTCCGTCAGTATCCCCTTCTCCAGGTGCCTGACGATCCGGGCCTTTTCGGCGGCCCGCGGGTCATGGGTGACCATGATGATGGTTTTGCCGAACTCTTTCACCAGACGGTCCATGAGGGAGAGGATCTCGCCGGCCGAGACCCGGTCCAGGTCGCCGGTCGGCTCATCGGCAACCAGGATCGTTGGATCGCTCACCATGGCCCGGGCCACGGCCACCCGCTGCTGCTGCCCGCCGGAGAGCTGCGACGGATAATGGTCCATCCGGTCCGAAAGGCCCACCAGGGAAAGGACCGTTGCCACGTGCTCCCGCCGCTCCCGCCGGGAGAGTCCGGTCAATAGGAGCGGCAACTCGACGTTCTCGAAGGCGGTCAGGACCGGGATCAGGTTGTAGAACTGGAAGATGAACCCGACGTTGACCGCCCGCCAGGCGGCCAGTTCCGTCTCGGACAGAGTGGTGATCTCTATGCCGCCGACCCGGATGGAGCCGGCGTCCACCCGGTCGATGCCGGCAATCAGGTTGAGCAGCGTGCTCTTTCCCGATCCCGAAGGCCCCATCAGGGCCAGGAACTCGCCGGCTGCGATATCCAGGGTGATCTCTTCCAGGACCGGCACGATCTGGTCCCCCCGGCGGTAGGACTTGACGACATCGTTCAGGGCAACAATGGGAACGGCAGCGCTGGCCATCATTTCTCCCCCGTCTTTATCCCGGCCCCATCCTTCAGCTTGTCCAGCGGCTTGGTAACCACCTTGTCGCCGACCTTGACGCCGGCCAGCACCTCCACCAGGTCACCAACCTTCGCCCCAAGGGTCACCGGCGTCTCCTTCACCTTGTCTCCCTGTATGACATAGACCACACTTCTGTTGTTTCGCGTGGCTACGGCAGCAGGATTGATGGCGATCTTCGGCCGTTGTTCGGCCTGGGTCGTTGCCCGTTCCAGGAAGGCCACCTTGGCGCTCATTTCCGGAAGGATGCGGGGATCGCGGTCCCTGAAGCGAACCTTGACCATGACTGTGGCCTTGCTCCGGTCGGCAGTAGGCACCACGGCATGAACCGCTCCCGGAAAGCGCACATCCGTGAAGGCGTCCAACTGAATCTCGCACGGCTGACCGGTCCTGACCTTGGCCAGGTTCGACTCGGAAACGTCCGCCTCCACCTGCAGCGACCCCAGGTCGGCGATGGTGACCACCGATGCCTTGGCATTGGCGGCCGCACCGAGGGGGGTGACGATATCGCCCACATCTGCGTTCTTGGTCAGCACCACGGCGTCGAACGGCGAACGGATCTGGGTATAGTCGTCCGACACCCGGGCGCCGAGCTGCGCCGCCTCCGAGACCTTCCGGCTGGCCTCGGCGGAAGCCATTGCAGCCTTGGCCCGCTGGTAGCGCGCCTCGGCGGCATCGAAATCGGCCCGGGCCACGATCCCCTGGCCAATCAGTTCCTGTTGTCGCCGGAAAGAACGACCGGCATCGTTCAGTTCGGCCCTCGCCTGTTCCACGTTGGCCGTGGCCAAAGCGACCCCGGCAACGGCCTGTTGCAGGGCAGCGGTGGTATCCCGGTTTTCCAGGCGGGCAATCACTTCTCCGGCGCGAATCCGGCTCCCCTCCTCCACCCCGAGCCACACGAGACGGCCGGTTGCCTTGGCCGCCAGTGCGGCCTTGCGCTGGGCAACCACATAGCCGCTGGCGTTCAGAATAGTAAAGGATTGGGAAGGATAGACCATGGAAACGGTTCCCACCTCCACCTGAATCTTTGGAACGAACGTCATCCTGGCCACGATCAGGAGCAATGCCAGACATATCAGCGCAGCTCCCCACTTCAACGGCCGGCGAAAACGCCCCGGCTTTCCGCTCAGTGCCCGCTTTTCGATCTTCAATCGCGAAAGGTCTTCCTGTGTCATGCCGTAAACTCCTGACCTGTCGGTAATCAACGCTACTGTCAATCCTGAAACTCCGCTAATCCATAGCATTATTCAGGCACAATGAAAAGTGATTTGCCGTTGACGAGATGGTCTCGTACGGTAGAATACACCATACGGTTTCCGCTTCCGAAGGCGATTCCCCGAAAGGAGGAGACAATGAACAGAAGGAGCTTCCTGCAGACCGCGGTGACAGGCTCGGTCATCGCCGGCTTCGGTTCGGCAGCAGCGGCTGCCGAACGCTATTTTCCCCTCAAGGTGGACCAGTCCCTTTTCGAGGGGATCAACAGGGTCAAGGACCCGGCCAAAAAGAGTCCGCTGGAAAAGAAACATGCGCCGGCGATCACGGCGCCGGCTACGGTAAAGGCCGGCGAACCGTTCACCGTCGAGGTAGTGGTCGGAGAGACCCTCCACGACATGGGACCGGCCCACTGGATCGAGTACGTCGAGCTCCAGGTCGGCAACGAACCGGCCGGCCGGGCCGATTTCCAGCCCAAAGGGTATCTGAAACCCAAGGTGGCCTTTACCATGGTCCTCCCGAAAGAGGCCGCTCCGACCGGCAGAGTGACCCTGGTGGCAACACAGCGCTGCAACCTCCACGGCTACTGGGAATCAAGCCTGGACATCACCGTAATCTGACCGAGCGCCAGGCCAGTCGCACAACAACCCGGTTCCAGCCGGGTTTTTTCATCCGTACCATATGAGCCGGAAACCTTGATTATATTGAGCAAAATCATGACGGAGGTCTGTAATGCCGGTCTACGAGTTTTACTGTGCCGACTGCCACACCATCTACAACTTCTTCTCCCGACGGGTGAACATCGACAAGCAACCCAACTGCCCCAAGTGCGGCCGGCCGGAGTTGTCGCGACAGGTCTCACGCTTTGCTATATCCAGGGGACAAAAAGAGGAGCCTGGCGCTGACGACATGCCGGACATCGACGAGGCGCGGTTGGAAAAAGCCATGATGGGGCTGGCCGGAGAAATGGAAGGGATGGATGAGAACGACCCGCGGCAGATGGCCCGGTTCATGCGGCGGCTTTCCGACGCCACCGGCATGAACCTCGGCTCCGGGTTCGAGGAGGCGATGCGCCGGCTCGAAGCCGGGGAGGACCCGGAAAAGCTGGAAGAGGAGATGGGGGAGCTGTTTTCGGATGATTCAATGGACAACCTCTTTTCCCGGGAGGGGATCAAGGGACTTACGCGGAAATATACCCCGCCTGCCCACGACGACACGCTCTACCTTCTCTCCTGAAACGCGACAGAGGGACAGGCCCAACGGCCTGCCCCTCTGTCAATCGTCTCGGTGAATCCCTGCGTTACCTGCCGCGACGCGCCTGATTCCCACGGTTCGTCGCTGTCGCGGTTCTCGTCTGCTCGGGTTGCCGATACGGGCGGCCGGAGCTCGGGAGCTTTGCCGCTCCAGCCGGCGCAGCTCCCCCATGCAGCGAGGGCTTCTTCGGCCCGGCTGACGAGCGCCCCTGACCCTGCTCACGCGGCGGGCGGGCAAACTCGGTATCTTTCCTCGGGGCAGGCACCGCGTAGTCGAACCCGTCCACTTTTCGCCGTTCCAGAGTGGCATTGAGCGTCTTCTCGATGGTCCGCACCATGGCACTGTCTTCGCCGGTCACCAGGGTGAAGGCATCACCGCTCCTGGCGGCGCGGCCGGTCCGGCCGATCCGGTGGATGTAGGCCTCGGGGGTATCGGGAATGTCGTAGTTGATCACGTGGGAGATCTGGGATACGTCGATCCCCCGCGCCGCGATATCGGTCGCCACCAGGATCTGGAAAGTGCCGTCACGGAACCCGTCCAGAGCAGCCTGGCGACGGTTCTGGGAGAGGTTCCCCTGCAGGGACGCAGCCCGGTAGCCGGCCTTTTCCAACTGCTCCCCGAGCCGCTTGGCCCGGTGCTTGGTACGGGTAAAGATCAGCACCGAGTCGGTGTCGGTGTGGCGCAGGAGCTCCAGGAGCAGCGGCGTCTTCAGATGCTGCTCCACCGGGTAGAGGGCGTGGGTGACCGTCACTGGCGGGGCAACTGATCCGACCTGCACCGTTACCGGATCGATCAGGATATCCTGGGCCAGCCGCCGGATTTCGGCAGGCATGGTGGCCGAGAACAGGAGGGTCTGGCGTTTCTTCGGCAGATGGCCGAGAATTCGCCGGATATCCGGGAAAAAGCCCATATCGAACATCTGGTCTGCCTCGTCCAGCACCAGCACTTCCAAGTGGGAAAGGTCGATGACCCCCTGGCCGATGAGGTCCAGGAGGCGGCCCGGGCAGGCAACGACGATCTCGGCGCCGCGCCGCAGCTTTTCCACCTGGGGATTGACACCAACGCCGCCGTAGACGGTGACGCTCCTGAGTCTGGTCTGTTTGCCCAGGGTGGTGAAGGACTGGTGGATCTGTTCGGCCAGTTCCCGGGTGGGGGCGATGATCAGCGCCCGAACCCGACCCCGCTCTTCCTGAACGAGCCTGTGGAGAATGGGAAGGGCAAAGGCCGCGGTCTTGCCGGTGCCGGTTTGGGCCAGCCCCATGACATCGCGACCGGCCATGACCGTCGGGATCGACTCCTTCTGGATCGGGGTCGGTGTAACATACCCGGCCGCGGTTACGCCGGCGGTGACCTGGGGGTGAAACGTGAAAGCCTGAAAACTCATGAAACTCCTTTTATTGTCTGTACCCTTCAAAAAAAAAGCCCCGGAGGCGGTCCGAGGCTTACGATAATGTCGTGTTTGTCCGGGAACAGCAGTGTGATGGATGACCCTACCAGTTTGGGAGACATTATGTCAAGGAGTTCCTGCCGGCAGCCGAAGCACTCAGAGCCAGAGATCCACCTCGGGCATGGTCTGTTCCTGAAGTTCGATGCTCCGTAGCCAGCATTCCCGGTCCCTGCGCGCCAGGACCTTGCTCCGGCCCCCCCCTATCGTTCGCACGTAGACCGCAAAATCGCCATTGGAAAAATGGATCACCCGCCCCAGTTTTCCCCCCAAGTCCTCGGCCACCAACGGAATCCGTTCGTTCTCCAGAAACTCGCGAATGAACCGGACATTGACCTCGCTGACGCAATAGAAGTTCCCCACCTCCCTGGACTGACTGAAGATGGTTGCCCCGCCGAATGCCTTGGCGCGCAGGTTTTTCCGCTTGGCACCACGGTGCATCATGTCGTTAATCAGGAGTTCCATGGCGTAGATGCCGTACCGTCCAGCCTCGGACAGGGTATTAGGCAGTTCACGGGAATAGCGCCGGTTGCTGAGGAGAAAGTGGTTCATGCCAATGACCCGGTTGACCGGATCGTAGAGACAGGCGGCAATGCACGATCCAAGGAGCGTAGAGATGGTCACCGGCTCGGTCGAAGCGTGGAATTCACCCGGATTGAGTGATACGCGTTTGAATCTGCCAAGGGTCTCAATCTTCATACATCACCATCCACAACATCAAAACCTCACAGAAGAGGAACGACCCGGAGTTGTTACCCATTACCGGAGGGAATACGATGAATAGTATATTATAGCATTTAACAAATGCAACCAAGTTAAGCCAAATAAATTAAATTGCTGCCATGCAACGAATAGTACCGCCATAGTTGTTCATTGCATCGAGCCCCTTTCACAACGACTGTTTCCGCCGGCTTGAACGACCGCCGCTCTATGCTAAGGTTAGAGCAGAAGTTTTAACGACAGCGACACCCTTTCCGAAGGACGGCAGATGAAGAAGACTGGCGATAAGCAGATCATCTTGGTGGCACTGGGGGGCAATGCCCTGATCCGGCAGGGTGAACAGGGAACCGCAGCCGAACAGTTCGCCAACCTGCAGGTTCCGATGGCGCAACTGGCCGGGCTGGCCCGGGACTACCGGCTCATCGTCACCCACGGCAACGGCCCCCAGGTGGGAAACCTCCTCCTGCAGCAGGAGTGCTCGCCCCAGGTCCCCCCCATGCCGCTGGAAATCCTGGTGGCCCAGACCCAGGGGCAGATCGGCTATATGATCGAGTCCACCCTGGATGAGGCCCTTGCCGGCATCGGCCTGAAAAAACAGTTGGTCAGCCTGATCAGCTACGTGGTGGTGGATGAGCACGATCCGGCATTCGCGGTGCCGACCAAACCGATCGGTCCGGTTTACTCTGCGGAACAGGCAGCGACCCTCCCGTGGCCGACAATGCCGACCGCCAGGGGATACCGCCGGGTGGTGGCCTCGCCGCGGCCGCTGACCGTGGTGGAAAAGGAAGAGATCCGGCAGCTGATTGCCCTGGATTTCATCATCATCTGTTGCGGCGGCGGTGGCATTCCGGTGATCCGGGAGGAACGCGCCTTTCACGGCGTTGACGCAGTCATCGACAAAGACCTGGCCAGCGCCTGCCTGGCGGCCGAGGTGGGAGTGGACAGCCTGGTCATCGCCACTGACGTGCCAGGGGTTGCCCTTGGGTTCGGTACCCCATCACAGCGTTTTCCGGCCAGCCTCACAGTGGCCGAGGCGGAACAACGGCTGGCTGTCGGCGAATTCCCGCCCGGCTCCATGGGACCAAAAGTTGAGGCAGCCGTTGCCTTTATCAGGAACGGGGGACAACGGGCCGTCATCTGCCATCTGGACGACATCGCCCAGGCCGTGGCAGGGAAGGCGGGGACGGAAATAAAAGCCTGCTCGTAACTAACGGTGTTACGAACAAGCTCTACCGAAAGGACCAACACCATGACCACTAATGCCGAAATCGTCGCCCGCGCGGAGCGGGTCTTCACCCCTGCCCTGCACCTCTACCACCCGCTGGCTATCGAGCGGGGCGAAGGAAGCTGGGTGATCGACCGGGAAGGGAAGCGGTACCTCGACTTCGCCACCGGGATCGCCGTCCTGAACCTCGGCCACAACCATCCGCGGGTGCGGGAACGGGTGGCCGGTCAGTTGGAACAGTTCGTCCACACCGGCGGGATCTACTATAACGAAACCACCGTGGCGGCGGCCGAACTCCTCGCCTCAATCACCCCGCCGGGGCTCGACATGCTCTTCTTCAGCAACTCCGGCGCCGAGGCAGTCGACGGTGCCCTGAAGCTCGCCCGCTTCGTCACCGGCCGGCAGGGGATTATCGCCTTCAGCGGCGCCTTTCACGGTCGGACCCTGGGAGCGGTATCGGTCACCACCAGTTCGGCCCGCTACCGGTCCCGCTATCACCCGCTCCTCCCGTCGGTCTATCACGCCCCCTACCCCTTCAGCTACCGTTGCCCCATGCACTGCCGGCCGGAGACCTGTTCACTGGCCTGCTTCGGAGCCCTGGAGGAGATGCTCAGGCGGCTCATCACTCCCAATGAGGTGGCAGCGATCCTGATCGAGCCGATCCTCGGCGAGGGCGGTTACGCACCGGCACCGCCGGCCTTTCTGAAACGGCTGCGCCGCCTGTGCGACGACCACGGCATCCTCCTGATCTTCGACGAGGTCCAGTCCGGCATGGGCAGAACCGGCGACTGGTTCGCGGCCCAGCGCTACGGCATCGTTCCCGACATCATGACCGTGGCCAAGGGGATCGCCTCCGGATTCCCGCTCTCGGCGGTGGTGGCAAAACGACAGATCATGGAACAGTGGCCCTCCGGCGCCCATGGTACGACCTTCGGCGGCAACCCGATCGCCTGCGCGGCAGCCATCGCCACCATCGAAACGATGTGCGACGAGGGGCTCATCCCCCGCTGCCGCGACCTGGGAGAGCGGGCCATGGAACGCCTGCGCGCCATGCAGGAGCGACATCCGCTGATCGGCGACGTCCGGGGGATGGGGCTGATGATCGGCGTGGAACTGGTGGAGAAAGACGGACGGCCGGACGGGGCCGCCTGCGAGCGGCTCCTTGGCTGGTGCCGGGAGCGGGGTCTCTTGATCATTAACTGCGGCACGGACCGGAACGTGCTCCGCCTGGTCCCGCCGCTCACCATCAGCGATGACGAGCTGAATCAGGCCCTGACAATCATCGACGAAGGGCTGGGAGCGGTGGTATGAAACCGGTGCGGGTCATTATCATGGGGGCAGCAGGCCGGGATTTCCACAACTTTGCCTGCTGCTTCCGCAACAATCCGGCCTACTCGGTCGTTGCCTTCACCGCCGCCCAGATCCCCTACATCGCCCAGCGCCGCTACCCGGCCTCCCTGGCCGGGCCGCTCTACCCGCGGGGGATCCCGATCCGGCCGGAGAAGGAGCTTGCCACACTGATCCGCCGCCACCGGGTCGGCCAGGTGGTCTTCGCCTACAGCGACATCTCCCATGCGGAGCTGATGCACACCGCCTCCCGTGTTATGGCCTGCGGGGCCGACTTCCGGCTCATCGGTCCCAATGCCACCATGCTGAAGAGCAGACGGCCGGTGGTCTCGGTCTGCGCCGTCCGGACCGGCTGCGGCAAGAGCCAGGTAGTCCGCTACTTCTGCGACATCCTGGTTGATTTGGGGATCAGGCCGGTGGTGGTGCGCCACCCGATGCCGTACGGCGACCTGGCCGACCAGGCAGTGGAACGGTTTAGCGACGACACCGACCTGGACCGCTTCCACTGCACCATCGAGGAGCGGGAGGAATACGAGCATCTGCTGGCCCATGGCGCCGTGGTCTATGCCGGCGTGGACTACCGGACCATCCTCCGGAGGGCCGAAAAGGAGGCCCGGCTCATCATCTGGGATGGCGGCAACAACGACCTCCCCTTCTTCCGGTCCGACCTGGAGATCGTGGTGGCCGATCCGCTCCGGCCGGGACACGAGACGTCCTGGTATCCGGGAGAGGTGAACCTGCGGCGGGCGGGCGTGGTGGTGATCAACAAGGTGAATGCCGCGGAACCGGCGGCTGTCGAGGCGGTAGCGGCGGCGATCCGCCGGGTCAACCCGGCAGCGGCCGTGGTGCGGACCGAATCAAAGGTGACGGCGGCCGAAGGGGAGCTGATCAAGGGAAAGCGGGTGCTGGTGGTGGAGGACGGACCGACCGTCACCCACGGCTCCATGCCGAGCGGTGCCGGGCTGGCCGCGGCCGGGCAGTATGGCGCAGGTGAGGTCATCGACCCGCGCCCCTGGGCAATCGGCTCGCTCGGGGAGGTCTACGGCCGCTATCCCCATCTCGGGCCGGTCCTCCCGGCACTGGGGTATCGGCCGGAGCAGGTGAATGAGCTGGCCGCCACTATCGCCGCAGTACCGTGCGATCTGGTCCTGGCCGCTACCCCCATAGACCTGGCCCGCCTGGTCCGGGTCGACACGCCGATCCTCCGCGTCTCCTACGCCATCGCCGAAACCGACGGCACCCAGCTGCGGGACGCCTTCCTTCGCGTGCTCACGTCAGCGCCGTAACCCTGCAAAACGCGCTGAATAACGATGTTAGATACCCTGCCTGTCAAGCCGCTGCTCCGCCATCAGGGCCTTGCGCTCGTGCTTGCTGCCGACGGCGTAGTGGTGCGGCATCCGTCACGCATCCACGGTTCATTGGGTACCTGCCCGTCGCCGCGGCCTTACAGCCAGCAACGCCAACCCTCCGAAAAGGAGGCAGATGCCAACCAGCGCCGGTAGGGTTAGCCGCTCCCCGATCACCACAACTCCCAGCAGGGCGGCAGTGAGCGGCTCGGCCAGGGAGAGGGTGACGGCGGTGGCCACCGGCACCGTCTTCAACCCCCGGGCAAAGAGCCGATAGGACAGGGCAGTGGCGATAAGCCCCAGGTGGAGTACCACCAGCAGCCCGCGCGGTCCGGCAAGCCAGGAGAGATCGGAGGAGATAAGAAACGGCGCCAGCAGCAGGGCACCGAGGGAGAACACCACGGCCACCACCGCATCGGGCGAGCGGCCATCCAGGAGGATCTTGATCGCCAGGGTGTACGCGGCATAGGAGGCACCGGCGCCAAAAGCAAGGAGAATGCCGATCGGGTTGACGCTCACCCCGCCGCCGGCTGCCAGTAGCAGCGTGCAGCCGGCAATGGCAAGTACCGTGGCCCCGAACCAGCGGCGTCCCGGCCGCTCACCCCGGACCAGAAAAGCAAGGATGCCGGCAACCACCGGCGAGCTGCCGATGCCGACCATGGTCCCGACTGCCACGCCGGTCCTGGACACGGCGGCAAAGAAGCAGAGCTGATAGGCGGCAACACAGACAGCGGCCCAGAACGTGGGGACAACAGGCCAGCGGCCCTCTATCCGCAGGCGCCCCCTCACACCGGCCAGCACCAGGAGGGCCACTCCCCCTACGGCCAGTCGCAATGCCCCGATCAGCACCGGGTTGGCGCCGGTGGGGGCCAATGCCTGGGACGTGCCGGTGGTACCCCAGAGCATGGCAGCCAGCAGGATCAGCCAGGCGCCGCCAGCCGCTACGTTTTTCTCTTCATGTTGTGCCATATGCTCCCATCGTCCCTGTCACGCCATCTCCCAGACGGCAAGTTTACCTGCCGCAGTGTGATGAGGCAAGCACGGTTCTGTTGAAGCGGCTTGCCAGCAGAACGGACTCCACGCTGCCGTTTTCTCTTTCGGTTGTGGAGTTCTCGGGCTGCCGTGGCAGGAAAACGGCCTCCCTTGGAAGGGGAGGCCGTGGGTAGGGGGGAGCGTGCGGGCTAATGCCTGTCCTTACAATTGATGGCCAATTGATCGAGAATCTCCAGCAGGACCCCGGAGTTCGACACCATCTCCTCGCAGAGCTGGGACGCCTTGTTCCTGTCACCGGCGTTGTAGGCATTGATCGCCTGCTTGCCCAGGTCGTGCACCTTGGCATGGGGTGCATCGATCTCCCGGAACGTGCCGAGATGGCCGCAGTTTTCATTACCTTTGTTCCGGTACCATTTGCCAAACGCACAGGTCAGGTGGGTCGGAAGGGTATTGGGGTCGATGCGGGCGGAACCGTCCAGATGTGACTTGATCTTGCCAATAAAAATCAGATGCGCGCTCTTGGCCTTATTGAGAACAATAGACGTATCCTCGTTGATTTTGAACCTGCCGAGAATGGACATCAACTCTTCGGCATTGCCGTTCATGTGGCTGGAGTCTTCCAGCGACTCGTGTGCCATCCGCGCAGTGTTCTGGACGATCAGGGTAATCTGGTGCATGTTGTTAGATATTTCGCTGGTGGTAGCGGTCTGCTCTTCGGCAGCGGTGGCGATCTGACTCACCTGCATTGCCACGTCGTTGATCTGTTCCATGATCTCACGCAGGGCTTCTCCCGACTTGCCCGCCTCCAGGGTGCCGGACTCCACCTGACGTACCCCCTGCCCCATGGCTTCGACCGCTCCTTTGGTTTCCGACTGGATGGCCTTGATCATCTCCCCGATCTCGCGAGTGGCGCGGGTTGTACGCTCAGCCAGGGCACGAACCTCATCGGCCACCACCGCAAAACCGCGCCCCTGCTCGCCGGCACGGGCCGCCTCGATGGCGGCATTCAGGGCCAACAGGTTGGTCTGGTCGGCAATATCCTCAATGGTGCCGATAATGGCACCGATCTGGTCACTTCTCGCCCCCAGGCTTTCGACCGTTTTTGCTGAACACTGTACTTTCTCGGTGATTTGTTGCATGACCGCGATGGTGGCATCAACTACCGATACGCCACGATGGGCCGACTGTGTGGCGCGTTGGGCACCTTCGGCGGCAAGCTGGCAGTTCCTGGCAATATCACCGGAAGTGGCAGACATCTCCTCGCCGGCAGTGGCAACGGTCGTGCTTTGGGCAACGACCTCCTCGGCACCCGTAGCGATATGCTCGGCCGTGGTGTGCAGCTGGTTGGCGGCAATTGCCACCTTGATGGACGAAGCAGACACATTGCCGATAACACCATGGAGCTTGTCAATAAAGATATTGACCTCCTTGCCCAACTCGCCGATCTCATTGTCGGCAAGAACCGGCAGGTGCTTGGTCAGGTCACTTTCTCCTTCGGCAATATCTTTCATGGCATCGACTATGGTCTTGACCGGCCGGGTAATGGTGGCGGACACCACCCAGGCCAGGAGTATGCTGAGTGCCAGAATGACGATCAGGGCAACCCCGATGCTGGTCCGGATGGTTCGCATATGGGCGGTCACATCGTCGATGTAGATGCCGGTGCCGATGACCCAGCCCCACGGCTGAAACAGCTCAACGTAGGAGATCTTGGGTACTGCCGAGCTGCTGCCCGGTTTGGGCCATGTGTATTCGACAACCCCCCTGCCCTTATCCTTGCAGACCTTGACCATCTCCATGAAAAAGTCCTTTCCATTGGAGTCCTTGAGCTCGCGCAGGTCCTTGCCGTTCATCTCCGGCTTGATCGGATGCATGACCATCTTCGCGTTCATGTCGTTGATCCAGAGGTAATTTGTCCCGTCATAGCGGATACTGGCGATACGCTCGGCAGCTCGTTTCTGGGCGTCTTCTTTGGTGAGCGTCCCGGCGTCTACCTGTTTCTGGTACGAAGCGACCATCGTGGTCGCTTCCTGCACCAGGGAGCTGACGGTGGCCTGCTTCTCCTTCAGGATGAGACTGCGGACAAACGGCACCAATGCAAACATTGTTGCCAGCACCAGCACCAGCCATGTCAGTATCGACAGGCTCATGATCTTTGAAAAAATACTCCAGTTTCTGTACGTTTTAAGGGTCATGATTTATGTCTCCTCCGAAGATTTAAAGACGGAACAATATGAGTTATGGCCATGGAATGATCGAGAATCCACTTAATGAAAAAGTCGGGATTGATTGTTTTTCGGGTTCAACAACCCGCTCCTTAAGGGGAAATTTACCAATTGATACATGTTCCCAAATTTGCCACGGCAATCTATCACCGGAAATTGGTTTTATCGCCTCAACGCTTGCATTGCCGACCGTATCCCGCTAGATTTATTTCCATCCGGAACAGTTGGGATAAGGTGGGAAAGAGACAACGCACTAATGAAAATTGTTCGCACTCTTGTCGGGCTGTTACTGTTTCCCCTGTGCTCCGTCAGCACCGCGGCGGGAGATGCGGCTGCAGACCATGACTACACGGCTCTTAAGCAACGGCTGGTAGAACGTTTCGGAAGCGTACCCCCGAAGCAGTGGGGCGAGAACGTCAGCGGCGTGAAGAGCCGTATCAGAACCCGGGACAAGGTAATAGCCCTGACCTTCGATGCCTGCGGCAGCACCAAAGGAATGGGGTACGACAGCCGGCTCATGGAGTTCCTGGAGCGGGAACAGGTGCCGGCCACCCTCTTCGTCAACGCCCGCTGGATAGGACCCAATCGCGCCACCTTCGACCGGCTGGCTGCCAACCCCCTTTTCGAGATTGCCAACCACGGCCTGAGACACAAACCGGCATCAGTAACCGGCAGATCGGTCTACGGCATTAGCGGGACAAACAGCGTGGCCGAACTGGTGGACGAAATCGAACTGAATGCCCGGAACCTGGCAGAGTTGACCGGCAAACAGCCACGCTTCTACCGCGCAGGGACCGCCTATTACGACGAGGTGTCGGTGCAGGTCGCCGAGGCCCTCGGGGAACAGGTTGCCGGCTTTTCCGTATTGGGGGATGCCGGAGCAACCTTTTCCCGGCAGCAGGTCAAGCAGGCCATGCTGCGAGCCGGCCCAGGGTCCATCGTCATCCTCCACATGAACCACCCGGCCGGCGGGACCGCAGCCGGCGTCATGGACGCCGTGCCGGAGTTGAAAAAAAGAGGCTTCCGCTTTGTCCGGCTGTCGGAACTCCCCCTGGAGTGATTGATTGTCGAAATTATCACACGTAAAAAGGGGGACCCGGCAAACCGGGCCCCCCTTTTAATCACTACTCCTGGCAAAGATCAGTCGATCTGCTCCACCAGGTAGTTCTGCACCCCCATCTGCTTGATCTGGTCCAGTTGGGACTCCAGTTGGTCGATGTGCGCTTCCTCCTCGCGCAGGATCGACTCCAGAAGTTCCCGCGTACCGTTGTCCCCCATCTCAACCGCTACCCGGATGCTCTCGTTATACCCCTTGATGGCAGCCTCTTCGGCGCTGTGATCGTTCTTATGCATCTTCGCCACTTCTTCGCCGATATGGATCTTGTTCAGATTGCTGACGATCGGTTTCCCTTCCAGAAAGATGATCCGGGCAATCAGCTTTTCCGCATGCTTCATCTCATCGATGGACCGCTTGCGGATCATCCCGTGCAGCCGCTCGTACCCCCAGTTCTCGCAAAGCTCGGCATGGACGAAGTACTGGTTAATGGCGGTCAACTCCTCGGCCAGACGCCAGTTCAAATGCTCGATCACTATCTCGTTCCCCTTCATGGTCCGCCCCCCTTTATCCGTTCTTGGCTGCCGGTTGTGAACGCGCATGCTTTTATTTAAGTGAACCAGATTCAGTGCAAAGGTCAAGCGTTGCCAGTTGACGGCCACGGTTGCTCCATTTCCGACACTCGTGCCCCAAAACAACCAGATCACAAAACAGGCACCAGTGCAGGGAATGCCTTTCTTCCGGGCACAGGCGCTCTTGGCGCGGTTCAGTCGGCCCGGCCGGAGTTCTCATTAAACCTTGGCACCATTTATGCTTTTAAAAACCCAGCAGAAATCCTGCAGCGGCAAGAAACGGAGGTGACCCATGTTTGTGAACTGCTTCGACAGCAATGACATCTGCCTGTTCGCGGTCCGGGTCAAAGACGAAACCGATGCCGACAGCCTTGGCGACTACATCTGCCGGACCCATGAACTGATCTACTACTGGCTGGTACGGGAAACGCCGGTCGGGGCCGTGGTCCGCTATTGACCAAACAGCAGGCACCGCCTGCCACTGACTGCGGCCTTCTTTGATCAAGGACAGGCCGCACCTCGCCATATCCCTTCCCCCCTCCTTGGGCAGCGAAAAAGTCTGGACGACCTTACTCTCCTTGCAGTATCTTAACGCCTCAGTTCTAAGCAGGGGGGACGGCATGTTTGCGAATGACGATCTGGGAGCATCGGTCTACAAGAGCTGGAGCAACACCCAGCGGCGGGACGAAATTGCCAAACTGGTGGAAGGATACAGAAACGGCCTGCCGGTCGGCATCCTCTGCAAGATGTCCGAAGCAATCGCCGGGAGCCGTAAGCGAGCCCGCAAGCATCTGCACGAAATGCTCACCGTCGAGGAACGGGAGGCGGCCATGGCCCGTGAGACCGGCGGGATGCTGATCATGGTCAAGGATTTTCTGCAGTAACCCGGCACACAAGGCTGACACCTACGCAAAAGCCCGCACAACGCGGGCTTTTTTCGTTCATCTCAATGTACCGGCACTGGCGGAGATGCGAGCCCTGGGCTCAGAGCAGCTGTACCTCGCTGACCCGCACAATCAACAGTTCCTGACGAAAGCGGCTAGCCAGTTCCCGGCGGTAATCGTGCCACCAGTCGCGCTCCAGCTGTTCGGTCATCACCTCATAGATGACGATGTCGTCGTGCACGGTCCCGGCCCCGGTCTCCCTCCAGAGCCCCTTGGCCGGCGACTGCACATAGGAGGTAAGGCCGCCGAACCGCTCGGTCAGCTCATCTCTGACCCGTTCGTATTCATACTGGGGAAACAGTTTCCGCTCGTTGTCGTACAGCGGCAGCAGAATCTGCACGAGATGCATTGCAGCCCCCTTCCCGGTCTTTTTCTAGATGGGCGAATCCCCTCTTTTCATCCGCGTCAGCAGTCGGTCCAGCGTCGAGGCAAACCGCTGCCGGTCGGCCTGACCGAACTGGGCCGGCCCCCCCTGCACGAGCCCGGCAGTGCGCAGCTCCTGCATCAGGTCCCGGACGGACAACCGCTCCCCCACATTCTCCTCGGTGTAGAGCTCCCCCCGCGGATCAAGGGCAACCCCGCCGATGGCAACGATCCGGGCTGCCAGGGGGATGTCGGCGGTAATCACGAGGTCAGACGGAGCAGCGTGCTCGGCAATATAATCATCAGCCACGTCAAAGCCATCGCTCACCCGGACCGACGTCACCAGCCCGGTATGGGCCTTGGACAGATCCTGATTTGCCACCAGGCAGACCGGCATCTGCAGCCGCGCCGAGGCCCTGAACACGATCTCCTTGATGACCCTCGGGCAGGCATCGGCATCGATCCAGATTTTCACAGTGCTCATCTCCCCTGCGCAGCAGTGCGCTGTTGTATTGTACCGCGTAACCCGGATGACGCCACTGCACCGGCGCGGTTCGCGATGTAAATTTTTTCGACAGGCGCTGGAACTAACACCCGCTGTAACTGGCTGATTTTAAAATCGTTAATCCACAAGTCACAGATTATCTAAGCATGATCAAATGTTGATTTTTCTTACACACAGCCCACACGGTAAACCAATCGGGATTCTTTGCGTTACAATTGCATTGTCATTATCCGTTTCGGGCGCCGTCCTGGATGGCCAGCATTAAGCTGTACGGAGGAATCCCATGAAAAAGTATCTCATTATCATTGCCGCAGTCTTCACAGCCCTCTCTCTCCCCGCAATCTGTACGGCAGCACCGGCCCGTCACGGGGGATACGTCTCCGGCTTCATCGGTGCCAGCATGACCAGAGATACCGATTCAACCACGGTCGACTTCCTCACGCCCGTTACCACCTTCAATGACAGGATTCAATTCGATCCCGGCATTACCGTCGGTGGCACGGGCGGCTACGACTTCGGTTTCCTGCGCCTGGAAGGGGAGCTTTCCTACAAGCATGCCGAGTTGAAGGCCATTGACGACAAAATCTCCGGCAGCCGGTACCGCAGCATCGACGGCAGCCTGGGTGCCCTGGCCATGATGGGCAACGTCTTTTTCGACCTGCACAACAATAGCCCGGTTACCCCTTATTGGGGCGCAGGTGCCGGCCTGGCAGTACTCAACCTCAGCGACACCTTCGGTACCAACACCACCACCGGATCTCGGGATTTCATCTACTCCAATGCCAATGACACGGTCTTCGCCTACCAGGCCGGCGGCGGTGTCGAAATCGCCCTCAACCGGCAGCTGTCCCTGGACCTGGGCTACCGCTACTTCGGCACCTCCACCGCCACCTTCGACAAAGATGTTTTACGGACTACAGAACTAAAACTGGAGAGTCATAACGTTGCGGTAGGTCTCAGGGTGAAGTTCTAGCGCTCGTATCCCCTTCTGGTACAATTAACCGATATCACGCACGTGGAGCAACCATGCCGATCACCGCATTCGATGCCATCAGGGGAAACATCTGTTCCTTCCTCGGCGGGGCAGAAGTGGATCTCACCCTGGTCGGGGAAGAGCCCGCACCGGAGGAAACACAGGAGCGTCCGATCCGCGCGGTCGCCAGTTTCGAGGGGCAACCGTACCTGTTCACCGCCCGCCGCGCCGCACTCCCGTTCACCACAACCGAAACAGCCTTCTGCCAGGAGCTACTCACCGCCTTTGCCGCCATGTACGAAGGATTCCGCCAGGAAGGGTACGCGGCCCACTTCCGGACCGCCCTGCTCGCCTCCATCATGGACATCGCCGTGGCCCGCGCCCTTCGGGGGGACAACAAGAAAGGGTTCTGGCCCATCCAGCAGCTGATCCAGCTCCTGAAGAACCTTTCCTACCAGCGTTACGAGGGCAAACCGGCCACCACCGGCTTCATTGTCCACCGGACAACGCTCCCCGAACTCCGCAAGCTGATCCGCTACCGGAAGCACATGCTCCTCGCGTTGAAGCCGTCCCAGACCGTTACTGCCGACTTTTTCGACAACCCCCTCACCTACCGCTTCATCGACGGCACCAACCTCTTCTTTGTTGCCAACATCCTGATGCAGGTCACCGGCGTCATCAGGACCAGCGGCTCGGACGAGCAGAACGACGTGGAACGGCTGACCCACCGGGCGATCTTCTCCATCGTCAGGAACGCCGGTTTCGGCGCCTTTGCCGTGACCGTGAACGAGGCGTCGGAGATCGAGGTGATGATCAATCCCGACAAGCTCCTGGTGCGGCGCAAGGGGGTCTGGGCCATCTTCGACCCCGACATTGTCCGGTCGTTTCTCAGGGGAAGCATCGAAGAGAGCGCCATAGACGATCTGCTCTGGACCCTGTATGCACTCTCCAAGATCCGGCATGGCACGGTAGTGCTGATCTACAACCAGGGGGCGCGGCAACTGGCTGCGCTCAAGAAGGGGTCGGTGGGGGGAAGTGATGCCATCGGCAGGCTGTTGATCAGCCAGGTGAAGGGGAGGCCTATCGGCGAGCTGAAACAGTCGGGCACCCTGCTCCGCATCCTCTCCTCCGACGGCATGACGGTTTTCAATCGAAACGGCAGGCTGCTGGAGACCGGCTTCATCATTGACACCTCCCATGCACGGGAAGTGGTGACCGGTGGCGGGCGGACCACGGCGGCCAGCGCCGCCTCATTTTTCGGCAAGGTGATCAAAGTCTCCCAGGACGGACCGATCGAGCTGTACCAGGACGGCAGACAGATCTATCGCTTTGGTTAGTACCCTGCAACTCATATTTTCTCGATCCTCGATCCTTGCTTACTGGTACTGGATATAGATCGGTTTCGGGTTCAGCTTGAGGAGGTCCTGCGGCGACATCAGCGTATCCCCCTTCTTGGTATCGTTGTGGTAGAAGAGCTTGAATCCGGTGTACTGCACCGGTTCCTTCACGATATAGTCCTTGTACGAATCACGCTTCAGCCAGGGCGCCCCCCAGCCGTCCATATGCATGACGATCTGCACCTCGGGCCGCAGCACGATGTTCCTGGCGTTGGTGACGCCGTTCCTGGTGAAACGGTGCACGGTGAACACCTTGGGCGGCAGGTTGTACTTCTTCACCAGATCTCTCAGAAAGCCGGAGGCGTAGTTGATGTCGGCCGCATCATAGGTGCCGATCTTGGTCCCCGGCTTCTTCCGGCTTTTGATCAGGTTGAACTCCGGGTCCATCCCCAGGTGCACGTCAGGATTCTTCAAGATCCACTCGAAGCGGGGCAGAATGGTCCTGATATCGTCGTGGCCGGTCTGGATGTCGATGAACAGGATGGCCCCGGCTTCCTTGGCCCAGCCGTACACCTGGTTGACAATGGCATCGGGCATGACCATCCGGTACTTGCCGGACTTCCCCGGATCCCCCTGCGCCACCACGGCGATCAGGTGCAGCGCGGGCTGTACCGGGTGTGACGGGTCGGCCTTTTCCCACTTGGTCACCTCCCCCTTCAGCCGCCGGAGCATCTCGTCCTTCGGGAACTCGCCCAGCGCCCCCATTCGCTTGGACTGCGGATTGCCGTAGTAAGCCACGATCCGCTTCTGCGGCAGGATCGACCCCGGCAGCGGCGGCGGGCACTGTACGGGCCAACCGCACCGTGTGGCATACTCGGGGTCTTCGCCCGCGTTGTACTTGACCTTGGGCGCCGCGACCTCGGCCCGTGGTGCCGAACGCACCACAGTGGAGCGGGCCGCAAAAGGAGCCGGAGCAGGGGTGGCGCTGCTCTGCGGAGCAAAGGGTGCGATCGGGGCGGCGGTCGCGTTCCGGGAATTTTTTGTTGCCGACAGGTCGCCGGGCTTTTCGTTTGAACAACCGGCCAGCATAAGGATGAGCAGATAGGGGATAACCAGGGAGGGGACTCTGAAAAAACTGTGGGACTTCACGCAAACTCCTTCGATGGATCGTGCAACGCCGGCTGGCGCTATGTTCCGGGCACATAAAAAACCACAGGAAGCTCCCCCTGTGGTTTACAGGCTGCGATTTTATACCATTGCCGGGAGTCTTGGGCAATAGTTAAAAACGTAGACTACAATTACTGATAAACGCTTGAACTCCTACATCTACCCTCTCACCCTTTCCGCCCTTTACGGCCGGCCTGGACTTTGCCGTGCGGGGTAATGACATGGGCATTGTGGTTGACGGCGCGCCGGATCATCAACTCATGCTTGCCGGGCATGGCCGCCCGTGCCGTACGCCGCGTCGTGGTTGTCGTGCCTTTCGTGCCTCGCATAAATCGCCACCTCCTCCCGCGTCTACATTAACAGCATATCACAAATCCACGGGTACTGGCACCACAAGGTTGACAACGATTTTGATCTGACACCACACCTTGTCTCTTACGGGCTCCCTTCCCTGAGGCGGATAAGGGGGATGAACAGGTCAACAAGAACCGGATCGAGTTCCGCCTCTTTCATCTCCGCCAGCATGTTCAGGGTCTTCGCCAAAGGGATGCCGATCCGGTAAGGACGGTCCGACCGGAGGGCGTCGAAGATGTCGGCAACGGTAACGATGCGGGCTTCGAGAGGGATCTCGTCAGCGGCAAGCCCCATCGGATAACCATGGCCATTGTAATGCTCGTGGTGGTGCATGACGATATTGATGACCGTTGACGAAAGATTGGCCTTCTCGACAACATTGGCCCCCCAGACGGGGTGCATGGCAACAACCTCCCTCTCCTCGCCCGTCAGTTTGCGGTTGGCATTCAGAATCGCCTCCGGAACCCCGATCTTACCGCAATCGTGGAGCCAGCTGCCGTGCCTGATCTCCCGTTTGACCCCTTCGTCGAGAGCCAGCTCGTCGGCAATCATCAAGGCGAAGTCGGCGACCCGTTCGCAGTGCCCTTTGGTATACGGGTCCTTCAGCTCGATGGTTTCCGCCAGCGAACGCAGGATGAAATCGTCATCGTTTTTGACCGACTCCAGCAGGCGATAACGTCGCAGACCATCCTTGACCGCCTTGACCATGTCGTTCACTTTCCACGGCTTGGGAAGGAAACGGAACACTTCTCCCGAATTGATGGCCGTGAGCGCCACGTTCATGTCCGCCGCCGAGGTCATCATGATCCGGGTCGTACTGGGGCTCAGTTCCTTGATCCGGGTCAACAGTTCGTTGCCGGTCATCTCCGGCATGTAGTGGTCGCTCACGACGACGGCAATGGGATGGGTGGCAACGATATCGAGCGCTTCGAGCGGCGACGTGGTAACCAAGGGGGTGGACCCGATTTTCTGCAGCACATCGGCCGTAAAAGAAAGTACGAGTTTGTCATCATCGACTATCAGAATTTCGTGTTTCATTCACCAGTACCCCGTGCTTGTGGTTAAACGCCCCCAGGAATCTGCAGAAACACTCGCTCAAACGTTAGACAGCTTAAATTTTGTACAGCATCGAAAAACTTAAATCAATATAAATTTGGCTATATTACACTATTGAAAACGTCACATTTTTCCCTTTTTCCACACAAACAAATGGGGCAACAGATTAGAAATAACAAAAAATTCAAATTGTACGGATGGAATTAACCGCGCTTTATCTGCGCCGTGGCCCGTACCAATACCCATAATAAGGTGGTCCGTACCATCGATAGGGGTAGTAGAACGGGTCGTAGTAAAACAGGTCATGGTAAGGCGGATAATACGGGCGCAGTTCGGATTGCTTCCACACATGGATTTCCGCAATGGTCACAACCGGATAGCGATAATTGATCTCTCCCAGAGGCAATGTTTTCTCACCCCGTATCTCGCCGATGAGCACCACGGGGCGACCGGTCTTGAAGATCATACGGTCGAGATAGCTGTTGGATATTGCCAGGAACCGACCAGCCGAACCATGCTCTTCATCGGGAAAATCGCTGCGGCCCAGACCGAACTGAACCACCTCTATCTGCGTTCCCTCCTTGGTGTTCTTCGTATCCACAATGGTGCCGCCTACCTTCAGATACTTACCGACAAACGCCAGCGGCTCTCTTCTTACCTGTTCGAAGGTAATGGTCCGATCGACCAGACTCTCGGCACGATCACTGAAAATATGGGCGCATCCCACGAAAAGCAGTAAAGACACGGATGACAGCACTATCCATCGCATAAGCCACCTCCTCGCCGTAACTTGCCAGCAACCCCATTTCTGCTTTGAGTATACCATGATACCGGCATTGTAAGGAGAGCTGGCCTGCCCGTCGCCAGCCGGCAAAAGGAGGCTACCCGGCAATGAAAACCCCCGCCCGGACAAGCCGGAGCGGGGGTTTTTTCACATCACGCCTTCAGCCACAGGCTATATTCGTACCTACTTGTATTCCGGCATCTCGTCGAACTGCAGATACTGGTAGATCGCATCCTTCTTCGGCTCGACCTTCTCCTTGTAGACGGCCATGAACTCGGCAACCGTCGGGAGCTTGCCCATGGTGGCTGCAACCGCCCCCAGTTCGGCGGAACCGAGGAACACCTTGGCCCCGTCGCCGATCCGGTCGTCGAAGTTGCGTGTCGAGGTGGAGAACATGGTCACCCCGTCGGGCACGCGGGCCTGGTTCCCCATGCAGAGGGAGCAGCCGGCGATCTCGATCCGGGCACCAAAGGCGCTGTAGACCG
>JAJZTK010000048.1 GCA_021849045.1 Deltaproteobacteria bacterium
ATCTGGGACTCCCCACCCAGGGGACCCGGCTCAACTTCTCCTACCAGGGGGGAACCGGACTCCAGTACCTGCTCCGTCCCGGTCTGGCACTGATGGCCGAATACCGCTACCACCACGTCTCGAACGCCGGCACCGCCGAGCCGAACGAACCGCTCAACGCCAGCAAGTTCCTGCTGGGGATCTCGGTATTCTTCAAATAGTCAATCAACCTACTGCAATGTAACAGCATTTATTTCGCATAAATTGTAGGTTGGGTTAGCGCCAGCGTAACCCAACAAATACCACTGGTGCGTTGGGTTACGGCGATACGACCGCCTAACCCAACCTACGAAGAGATATGAGTTACAGGACACTACCTCAGCCGTTTCCCCGACTCCCCATGAAAACCGGCAGGCTCGCCAGGGCGAACAGGGCGGTGAAGCCGACCCCGAAGTTGGTGGCCCAGCCGATGGATGACATGGCGCCGTAATCGGTGAAGGCAAGGGAGCCGAACCCGGCAATGGTGGTGAGCGCCGACAGGAGCACCGCCCGGCCGGCCTGGACAAACTGCTGCTCCCGCTCCGCTTCATCCCCGGCCGTCACCCGGTGCCCGACATGCAGGCCGTAATCGCTCCCCATGCCGACGATGGTCACCAGTACCATGGCGTTCATGAAATTGAGCCGCATGCCGCAGAGGACCATGGTCCCCAGCATGGCCACAGCGCCGCAGACCACCGGATAGAGGGAGGAGAAGATCCCGGCCAGCGACTCGAAATGGGCCACCAGCAGGCAGATCACCAGTAGCCCCCCCAGCACGAACCCCCACGCAAAGCTTCGCTGAACCGAACCGGCCAGCTCACTGCTGATCAGCTCCACGCCGGTGGCCCGGGCCTGTGGGTCGATGCCGTGCAGTTCGGCCAGGAACCGGTCCCGCTTGAACTCCTCCCCCCGGTAATGCAGGTAGACCAGAGCGTGCCAGCCACGGCCATCCCGCACCAGGTGACGGTCCACCACCCCCCTGAGCGGCGAGGCTTTCAGGCGTGCCAACGCCTCCTCCCGGTCGGTCACCGGTGCGCCCGTAAGGCGCTCCAGCGACTCAAGGTACGGGGTAAACGGCTCCGGCGCGAACCCCCGGGCATGAAGGGCCTGCCGCAGGTCCGCAGCCCTCTCCTGTGCACTCCCGGCAACCGCCACGGCCACGCTGTGCTGCTCCTGCCGACCGTTCAGCACCTGTCCCAGGGACGACCAGGCAACCAGTTCGCCCTTCTGCCGGTAGCGCTCGGCCAGCCGCTCCACCTCCCCGGTCCGCGCCATGACCGCTGCCAGCTCCGGCCCCTCCACCGCCACCAGGAGCTGGCGGGGTGAGCGGCTCAAATGCCTCTCCAACCGCTCCTGGGCCAGGAACGCCTCGGAGGAGCGGGGCTGGAGGTTCTTCAGTTCGCCGTCGAACGAGATGCCGAAGGACGCCGCCAGCAGGAGCAGCACCAGCAGGCCGGAGACCGCCTTCACCAGGCGCGGCACCCGGAGCGACAGGCGCCATAGCCTCCCCAGTCCCAACGTCGGCAGGGGGCGGCAGGCATTCGGAAAGCGCCGCTCGCTCCAGGCAAGAAGCGGGGGAAGAAGCAGCAGGGTGGCATAGAGGGAAAAAATCACCCCGAGCCCCACCAGGAGCCCCAGTTCGAACAGGGCACGGACATCGGCGATGGTCAGGGCCAGAAACGGCAGGGCCGTGGTCATGGCTGCTGTAAATATCCCATGCCCCGTCTCCACCACGGCCAGCCGCAAGGACTCCTCCACCCCCAGGCCGGCAACCCGTTCAGAGGCGAAGCGGTCGTAGACATGGATGGAATAGTCGGTCCCCAGTCCGATGATGAGGGCCATGAAGGCAAAAGAGATAATATGGACCGAGGAGAGAAAGAGCCCGGCCGCCCCCAGGGCAACGGTCACGCCGACCACCAGGATCAGGGGTATCATGAGGGTAGGGAGCAGGCGACGGTAAACGGCGTAGAAGATCCCCAGCACCACGACCAGCGAGGAGAGGATGCAGGAGAGCACATTCCCCTTCATGGCCGCTTCGTCCAGCACGGCGCTGATATGGGCGCCGGCGCAGGAGACGCTCACCCCCATGCCGGCGCGGGCCGCGTTGATCCCCTGCACCAGTTTTCGGGCAAAAGCCATCTCCTGCACCGGCCTTGCCGGCTCGGCAATAACGATCAGGAGCTGGCCGTCGCGGGAGCGGAAGTAGGGCGAATCCGGGTCCAGGTCGAACGCCTGGCTCCCGGCCTTGAGATGGGGAAGTATCAGGTCCCGGATTGCCAGGGGGTCGGCCACGGCCAGGCGGGAGGCCATGCCGCCGATGCCGCCGCCCAGTTCCGCCGTGAGCCGGGTGAGTGCCCGCTCCATCCCTGACGACGCAAGGCGCTCCGTAAGGCGGGGAAGGTCGGCCGGGGCCACAAACAGATCGGGCCGCGCCACGGCATAGGCGATGAAGTTGGCAAATGCCTCTCCTTCCGCCTCGTCATACATCCGGTGGATGACCCGGCGAAAGGCGGGCTGGCCGTCGACCCGTAGCGCCTTCAACCGCTCCACGAACCGTTCAGTCTCGGCGGGGAGCTTCACCGGGTCCCCCTCCAGCAGGAAATAGGCCTCGCGGGCGCCGCCGCTCCACTCCATAGAGTCGAGCAGCAGCCCCAGGGCCGGCAGGTGGGCCGGAAAGAGCCGGAAGATATCGGTTTCGAAGCGGACCCGCCAGACGGATACGGCAGAGAGGGCGGTCAGGAGCAGGACGGACGCGAACACCAGACGCGGCCTACGGATCGTGGCGTTGAAGATCCAGGCAAGATGGGCGGCCACGGCCGCGTTGACGGCCGAGGTCAGACGGCGGGGGGTGAAGGAGGGCATGGCATCAACTCCCCTGCAGGGCGGCCAGGGGATAAACGGTAAGCCCGTCCAGGCGGGGGGTGAAGAGATCCACCTCAAAGGGGGTGTTGACCTCGGGCTCGTTGAGCTTGAGCCGGAAGCGGTCGCCGGCAATATTTTCCATGATGATCTCCGTGGCCAGCGGCACACCGCCTATCACCGCGAAGTCGCCGTAGCGTGCCCCGTCACCGTTGGGAAGGGCCTTGGCCGTGACCAGTCCGTTTTCAAAGGTGACTCGCTCCTTCATCCCCATGCCATTCACCCGCTCCAGGGTGCCGTCTTGCATGGTGGAGCCGGGAGGGTCCACCTCCATTACCCACCGCACCTGACGCCAGCCGGCGCTCTCGCCCCGCTGGGGCAGCTCGGCGAGCCGGCCGGCATAGGCGGCGCCCTTGCCGGGATAGACGATGGTGACCCGTTCGCCGTTCACGTAGATCTCCATCAGGGTGGTACCGAAGGGAGAGAGGACGATCAGCCGCATCAGGTCGGGCCGGCGGTAGACCAGATAGCCGCTGCCACCCATGCCCCGTTCGCCGGAGCTGAAGGAGAGGGAAACCGCAGCGGAAAGGGTTTCGACAACGGCGCCTTTGGTATAGACGAGCTGTGCAACCTGTCCGGCACAGGCAGAGAGAAAAAACAGTGCCGTCAGCAGCACGAGACAGCGGCACACTGGCAACAGGATGGTTGTTCTCTTCGTGGTAATAAACATGGTCACTCCAGTCGGAAATCCCGTTCGGTCAGCCCCTGGTTCCGCTTCAGCCGCTTGAAGGTGATACTGCTCCGGTCGCCGCTCCGTTCCTCGATGACCAGCCGCCGCAGCGTGCCGTCCTCCAGGAAGGCGAGAACCAGCTCCCGGACCTGTCCCGTACCGGCTGGCACGATGGCCAGGGTATAGACTCCGTTGTTCAGCTCGGCCCGCACCTTCATCCCCTCGGGAACGGCCGTCAGCGGCCGGGAGAGATTATCGAACCAGCGCCTTAAGCCCTGCTCGGGCGGCAAAGGAATACGGTTGGGCTTGTCCGAACGCTCCACGGCCTGCTCGATGATGCTGTCGCGCATCAAAAGACGGCTGGCGTAGGGGGGATCGAGCTCCATCAGGAACAGATCGGGCTTGCGGAACCGGACCCGGCCATGCATGACCAGCTTCTTCCTGAGCAGCGAGAGCTGTTTCTCCTGGGTGATCTCGGCCGAGAAATCGTTGAGGCGGGCAAAGGAGCGGCACATCGCCTCAAGTCCCTCCAGCGGCGGAATCGAAGCGGCCCGCAGCGGCAGCGCCGCCAGCAGGATCAAGATGCCGCAGAGGAGGGACAATACTTGTTTGAACATAGGATGCCTCATAGCGCGCCGATGCCAAGGGTCAGGGTGGCGGTCGCGAGCTGCCGCTCGCCAACGGAAACCTCCCCCTCCAGCAGGAACAGGCGGCCGAACCCCTTCACGACCCGGACAGCGATCAGCAGGGTGTCGCCGGGGAGCGGATCACCGAGGAGTTCGGCATGGTCGATGGTGGCCAGAAAGCCCCCCTCCCCTTCGCCGCAACCGCTGGCGACGCCGGCCAACTGGGCCATCGCCTCCACCATCAGTACCCTTGGAAACGGCGCGGCATCAAAGGTGATCCGGGTGGTGGCACTGGCTGCCACGCCCGGTTCCCGGGAGAGAATGGTGTCGAGCAGGAGAAAGGGATAGCGATGGGGAAGCAGTGCTGCCGGGTCCAGATTAACCAGGTGAGCCTCCGGTAAACGTGATGGCATAGTACGGCCCTTCCGGCGAGGCGGCCAGGTGGAGCCCCTGTTGGCTGGCCGGCAGGG
The DNA here is from genome assembly GCA_021849045.1 of Deltaproteobacteria bacterium. GTDB lineage: Bacteria > Desulfobacterota > Desulfuromonadia > Geobacterales > DSM-12255 > Geomobilibacter. The sequence continues at coordinate 4,704 of JAJZTK010000048.1, forward strand.
TGGCCAACAGCGCGGCCATGGCCACCCCTCCCATGGCAAGGGAGCGGCCGGTGATCGCGCCGACGTCGAGGTGCGGTCCGGCCGGAAGACGGTGGAGAAGCGGCACGCATTCGTCCGCAGTACCGGAAACGGAGATGCGGGCGGCGGCGACCTCGGGCAGGAGCCGGGCGGTCCCTTCGTCCTCCCTGCCGGACAGAAGCCTGCCGATTGTGCTAATGTTTCCCAGTGCCCCCTTCAGCTTTGCACTCCGCTGTTCAGCATGATCCCGCCGCTCCAGGACCAGCAGACCGACCCCTTCCCCGAAACCACGGGCAAACCGTTCCAGCTGCCCCATGGCCCGGAACCCCTGCATCATCAAAGGCGTGAGTTCGTCCACCCCACCGGCCAGCATGATGTCGGCCCGCCCCTCCTCCAGGAACCGGCAGGCCATGGCAAAGGCCGACTCGGCCGAGCAGAAGCGCTGCACCGTGGTCACATTCGGTCCCTGCAGGCCGTGCTCGATTGAGGCGTTGCTGGCAGCCGCATTGGCGACCGTATTGGGGAAGAGCATCGGGGAGAGCCCCTCGGCACCGCCGGTAAAATAGCCGGCGAGGAAATCGGCCGAATTGGCGATGCCGCCGAAGCCGCAGCCAAGGGCGATACCGGCCCGGGACTGCTCGAACATTCCCTTGGCGAGGCCGGCGTCGGCCAGGGCCAGCCCGGCGCCCACCACGGCCAGCAGACTGCAGCGGTCGAACTTGCGAGCCTTGAGGGGGGGCATGTAGTCGGCAGCCCTGAACTGGTCGGCCTTGCCCCAAGAGTAGCCGGATTCCCCGAGAATCTCCTCGGGTACTGGCGTGAGCCTGCTGGTACCGCTCTCCAGCGCCGACACCAGGGGAGCAATGCCGACCCCGGCCGCGGTAACGGTGGCCAGGCCGGTAACGACGATGTCGGATCGTTGGGACATCATATGCCGACCACCAGGGAGGTAATGTTCCCGCCAAAGGCAAAGGAGTTGGAGATGGCGACACGGCTGGCAGTGAAGCGCGGGCCGTCGTGGCAGTAATCCAGGTCGCACTCCGGGTCCCTGCCGCGGAAATGGAGGGTCTGGGGGATGATCCCCCGGTTCAGGGCGACGACCGTGGCCATCGCTTCTATGGCGCCGGCAGCCCCCAGGCAGTGACCGGTGACCGGTTTCACCGAAACCAGGGGGACATGGGCGGCCCGTTCGCCGAACAGTGTCTTCACACTGTTCGACTCCACCACGTCGTTCAACGGGGTGCCGGTACCGTGGGCATTGACCCATCCCACCTGGTCGGGGGTGATACCGGCACAGCGCATGGCCTCGGCCATCATCCGGGTAGCCACTGCGCCGGCCGGGTCGGGCGCCGTCATGTGGTACGCCTCGCCGGCCAGGGCATAGCCGAGGATGTAGCCGTAAATTTCAGCTCCACGCCGGACCGCATCCTCTTCCCGCTCCAGGACCATGAAGGCGGCCCCCTCGCCCAGGGTGATCCCCTGGCGACCAAGGCTGAACGGGGCGCACGGTTCGGGATCGACCACCTTGAGCGAGTTGAATCCGGCAAAGGTGAGAATGGACAAGGTATCGGCACCGCCGCAGACCACGACTCGCTGGCGTCCACTGGCGATCAGGTCGGCTCCCCAGCCAATGGCGGTAGACGACGAAGAGCAGGCGGTGGTCACCGTCCCCTGATAACCGGCCAGACCGTACCGCTCGGCGATCGCCGTCGAGGTCCGGTCCGGCAGAATACCCCGCAACAGTCCGGCAGCCGGCTTACTGCCGGCCATAACCCCTTTCAGCCACTGCTCCGACTGGAACATGCCGGCCGCGCCGGCACCGACCACCACCCCCAGGTCGTAGGGGGAGTAGGCTTGAGCGGCACCGCTCCCTGCCAGCGCCTCGCCGGCGGCGATCAGGCCGAACTGGTCGGCACGGGAGAGGCGATGCACATCGCGCCGGGAGAAATAGTCCAGCGGATCGAACCGTTTCACCTGCACGGCAATCTTGGCAGGAAAGGCGGAGACATCGAACAGGTCGACCTGCCCGACCCCACTCTTCCCGTCGACGACGGCCGTGGTGAAGGCGGCCACGTCCTTGCCGGCACCGCAGAACACCCCCAGGCCGGTTATGGCTATTCTCCGCTTGTTCATTCCCTAAACAATTCCCCCGTCCACGACGAAGCACTGTCCGGTGACGTACGATGCCCGGTCCGAGGCCAGAAAGGCGACCATCTCGGCCACTTCTTCCGGCCGGCCGATCCTTCCCAAGGCCGAGCTCTTCACCACCTGCGCCACCATCTCCGGCTTCATGCCGCTCAGCATCTCGGTATCGATCAACCCCGGAGCGACCGCATTGACCCGAATCCCCATGCTGCCCACTTCCCTGGCCAACGCCTTGGTGAAGCTGACGATCGCCCCCTTGCCGGCGGCGTAGTTGGTCTGTCCGGCGGTTCCCATGAGACCTGAAATGGAAGAGATATTGACGATGGCGCCGCGCCGGCCCACCATCATCTTCCGCACCCCCCATTTGCAACAGTGGAAGAGCGGGTCCAGGTTCCCCCGTACCACGGCCTCCCAGTCTGCTTCCGCCATCATGGCCAGAAAGCCGTCCCGGATGATCCCGGCATTGTTCACCAGGACATCGATGCTGCCGGTCGCTTCCGCCGCCGCCTCAATGAGGAGCCGGGCACCGTCCTGGGTGCTCACGTCGGCCCTGACAACGGTGATGCTGCCGCTGACGGCCGCCTCCGCCTGCAGCGCCTCGGCCGCAGCCTCGTTGCTCAGGTAGGCGGCAAACACCCGTGCCCCCTGCCCAGCAAAATGGAGGGCAATCGCCCGGCCGATGCCGCGGGTTCCGCCGGTGACGGCAACGATTTGATCGGAAAATTCCATGGAGACTCCCTTTGTTGCGGGGTCTCATTGTAGCGGCAGGCCGGGAAAAAGTCCAGCGGGTTGGGTCCAAACAACATCCGGCAGCGGCAAGGGGGCCGGAGAGAGCGACTTTCCCCGAAGCGTAGCGGCTCTAGGCGAAATGGAGCGCCAAGCAGCCGGATTGTCTAAGCCCGGAGGGCGAAGACGCATCACTACACCTGGTGGCGGCTGTAGCGTAATAAGCCGTAGAGCCGCTGCTGAGGGGGAATCGGAGCGAAGAGGCCCCCTTGCCGCTGCCGAATCCCGGTTCAGGCGGACGGTGGGGGAGCTTCGAGGGGATTCATGTGGCTCCGGCCCAACCGTTTCACCAGCTTCCAGAGCGGCCCGCGCACGGCAAAGTGGCGTATCATCTCCAGCATGGCGTCGCTGATGTTGATCTCCAGTCCCGGCACCACCCAGTTTTTCCGCTCCAGCGCCAGCCTGGCGACCGTGGCGCAGAGACTGTCCCGGATGGCCGGGGCGAGGTAGAAGACCGGTTCCAGGAGGTTCGTCTCCGGGGTGATCACCCCTTCGGCCAGGGCCTGGCGATGGATGGCGGTACCGGGAAAGATCCTGATGCCGGTCATGGTGATGACCGCGGTGGGGGCCAGTTCGTCCATGAGGGCAAAGCTCTCGGCAATGGTCTCATCAGACTCGCCGGGACCGCCGAACAGGATGTAGTGGGCAAAGTCGACCCCGAACTCGCGGCAGAGGCAGGAGGCCTCCCGCACCGTCTCCACGCTGAACGACTTGCCCAGATTGCGGAGCATGGTGGGCGAACCGGAATCGGTGCCGAACTCCAGGGCGTCGCAACCGGCGGCCAGCATCGCCTCCAGGAGGTGAGGCGGGAGAAAGTCGGGATTGATGAAGGCGGACCAGTTCACCGGCAGGCGGGCCGCCCGCATCGCCCGGCAGAGCTCCAGGGCGAACTCCACCGGGTAGTTGAAGATGTCGTCCACGAAGTAGAGGTAGTCGACGCCGTGACCGTCGACCAGGGTGCGGATCTCGGCCACGATCTCGGCTACCGACCGCAGCCGGACCCGTGCCCCCTCCAGAAGCGGATAGGTGCAGTAGATGCAGGCAAACGGGCAGCCCCGCTTGGTCTGCAGGTTGGCCATCCCGCCTTCCCGGTGGTACCGGTCAACGGCAAAGAGCGTCCGGTCCGGGGTGCCGATTGTGGTGAGCGGGGCCGGCGGCAGGAACGTTTCCGCGCCGGCAAGGACGACACCGGGAAGCGAGCCGGGATCGCCGCCGGAGATGGCCTCCATAAGGCGCGGCAGAACCCCTTCACCCTCGCCGATCACCCCGAAGTCGGCACCAGTGTAGCCGAGTATCTCCCGCGGCATCAGGGAGAAGCCGGAGCCACCAATGACGACCGTGGCTCGACCGCTGCAGACAGCCACCAGATCGCGCATCCCGACCAGGTACGACCGGCAGTCGGGAAAGGTCACGTTATCGATATTCCGCAGCGAAACCACCACCACGTCGGGGCGGAACTTGTCAAGGGCAGCGCCGACGGCTACCAGCGGCTCTACCTGGAAACAGAGGTCGAGGACCGACAGGGTGTGGCCGGCAGCTGCCAGGGGGGTGGCCAGATATGCGAGTCCCAAGGGAAAGACCGGATAGGGGGAGCGTTCGCGGTTGGCCGAGATGAGCAGGATCTTCATGAACCCTCCGTCCAGGCCAGCATCCGTTCCACCCGCTCGGCGATGACGGACGGAAGCCGGTACTGGGTAACGCCGTCCAGATCGGTCAGGGCATGGATTGTCTTCCCCCTGGCGCAGGGTGAGCCGTCGCTACCGACGATGATGGTATGGAATTCCAGGGTCGGCGTATCGGTCCGGTGCAGGGAGGTCCGGACCGTGATCTCATCGTTGAAGCGGGCCGGCCTCAGGTATTTGAGTTCCAGGGCAACGACCGGCCCCAGGTAGCCGGTTGCGGCCAACTGATCGGCGTCCAGCCCGAATCGCCCGGCCAGTTCGTTCCGGCCGATCTCGAGCCAAGCCACGTAATGGCCGTGCCAGGCGACCCGGTAGGCATCTATCTCGTTGAAGCGGACGCGGATTTTGGTTTCGTGATAGGTCATAGAATCGGTGACTGGTGACTGGTGACTGGTGACTGGTGACTCGCCCGGCTGTTACCGGTTACGAGTCACGAGTTACCAGTCACTGATGTTCACTCGCTATCCAGCGGTTGTACTTCCTGAGCGCATCTCCGGCGCCCACCTCGGTAAAGACAGTTACTCCGGCAGCCCGCAGCGCCAGGTAGGTCTTTTCCCAGTCGACCGGGAGACAGAGCTCCCGTACCAGGAACTCCGGCAGGTCGGCAGCGGTAAGAAAATCCTGGTCGATATGGCTCATGAGCGGCAGGGTCGGCTCAACGAAGCGGTAGTCGCGGACAATGTCCCTCAGCTCGCCGTTGATCTCCTCCAGGAGCGGCGTGTGGAGCGGCGCGTCGCAGGGCACGGTCCGGGCCGAAAAGGCCCCGGCCGAGAGCGCCTCGGCCATGGAGCACTCGATCGCGTGCCGTTCGCCGGCCAGCAGAAAGTGGCGGGAGGTGTTCCGGTTCGCCAGGTAGACGCCGCAGTTCTCGGCTATGGCCAGGAGCGGCGCCCCTGTCAGGCCGGTGGCACAGCCAAGGGCATACTCCCGTCCCCGCCCCATTGCGGCCATGCAGGCGCCGATCCGCCAGACCAGTTCCAGGGCGTCTCCCTCGGCGACGGCACCGCTGGCGGCCATGGCAGCGTAGATCCCCATGCTGTGCTCGGCAATGATGGCCGGCTGCTGCCCCTGGCGCAGGAGCCGATGACGGTAGAGACTAATGGCGGTTCCGTATACCTGGAGCGCCACATGCTCGGTAGCCGGAACTCCGCTCCAGCTGAAGCTCACCAGGTCGAGGCCGGTCCGCTCCCGGGTGAGGCGGGCGATTTCCGCATAGTCGGCGTCGTCGGGAACTCCACCGTCATGGGCAAGCGGCTGGCCCGGAAACATGAAGCAGATCATGCCAACACCTTTACAACCGGAATCATGGTGCTCATTCGCCGACCTCCTGCGCCAATTCCGCTTCGATCTCTTCCACCGTTGGCAGGCTGGACTTGAGATTGTCCGGCAGGGATCGGGTCAGTTCATAATCGGAGATGCCGATGGGTTTATGGATGTCTCGCAGGGAGTATTCGGCCAGAATGCGGTCCTTGGTCTGGCAGAGAATGAGGCCGATGGTGGGCTGGTCGATTTCGTTCCTGAGCTGGTCGTCCACCACCGAGCAGTAGAAGTTCATCTTGCCGGCGTACTCCGGCTTAAATTCTCCCTTTTTCAGCTCGATGACAATGAAGCAGCGCAACCTAAGGTGATAAAAAAGCAGGTCCAGGTAGAAATCCTTATCGCTGACTTCCAAATGATATTGACGTCCGACAAAAGCGAAGCCCTGCCCGAGTTCCAGCAGGAATTTTTCCAGATGCCTGACCAGGGCTGTCTCCAGTTCCCGCTCGTGAAAAGGCTCTTCAATGGTCAGAAAGTCAAAAAGATACCTGATTAGCACTAATCTTCCGCCCGCTTGAAAAAAATCCCCTCCCCCCTGGCGGGGGAGGGTGATGGTGGGGGGGAAGTTGCCACGAAGTCCGCTGGTTGCAGCTTCACCCACCCCCCCGCCCCCCTCCCGTCAAGGGAGGGGGAGAGTGTGTTGCGGAAGATTGGTACTAATCAGGAAAAGATAAGGGTCTTTCAACAACTGCCGGGCAAGCTCCGACTGCGGCGCCGGGAGGCGGGTCGAAAAATTGCTGACCGCCTGCCCCTGGCGCGCATGAGCGTTGCTTTTGATCATGGCAGCCAACGTATCCCGGCTCCAACCCTGTTCGATGGTCTGCCCCATGTACCAGAGGCGGATAGGCAGGTCTTTGACCTTTTCGATGAGGATAACGTGATGGAACCAAGGAAGCCCGAATGCAAGTTGTGCAGAGATGGTGGCGGTGGAAAGGCTCTGTAATTGTGCCGCAGCCTGCGGCACAATTACAGTCGGTTCATACTCTTCAGTTTTCAAAAGTGCCGCGACCTGCGGCACCAGATTCGCCACGGGCGGCTGCAACTCCGGATATTCCCGATAGAATCTGAGCATCCGTTTGATGTTTCGCTCAGAAAAACCTTTTTCCTCAGGCAGTTCGCTTTTGAGATCGGCGACAAGCCGTGGAATAACCCCTGCCCCCCACCCTTCCATCTGCTGGCGCTGGTGAATCATCCGGCCGATATCCCAATACATAGCTATCATCTCTGCATTTGCAGAGAGAGCCGCACGGGTTTGGGCCTGTCTGATTCGATCTTTTATCTCGATCAGGAGGCTGCCGTAAAAAACCAGATCAGAAGCCATTGCCTAGTTCCTTCAGTTTCCCATGAATGTCCAACCGTTCGAAAAGATGTTCCACTAACTCTTCATTTTCCGCCGGATCGCCGCCCGGAAGCCGATGTTCATCGGGGCAAAGACCTGCACCGACCGGTGCAGCTTCCAGATCCGCTTGTACATGGAGCCGAAAGAGTAGAAGGAGCGGTTCAGCCAATCATACCCCTCTTGCAGTTCGGCTACGGTCATCCCCCTGGGCTGGAAGTTTACATGCTCCATGTCGTAGTCTTCCCAGACATTGGAGAGTATCCTCCCTTCCGCCTCCAGACGCCGCCGCACCCCGGTGCCGGGGTATGGGGTGAGGATCGGGAAGATGGCCGCCTCGATGCGCGCCTCTTCGCAAAAGCGGAGCAGCTGCGGGAAGACGTCCGGGGTGTCGTTGTCATTGCCAAGCACAAAGGAGCCGAGGATGCCGATGCCGTGATCGCGGAACACCTTTGCGTCTTCCAAGTAGGACCGGGAGGTATTGGTCACCTTCCCCATCGCCTTGAGCGCCTCCTGGTTGAGGGACTCGAAGCCGACGAACAGGCCGACGCACCCCGCCTCGCCCGCGGCGCGGATGAATTGCCGGTCATCGGCGAAGTCGATGGGGGCGTGGGAGAGCCACTTGAACCCCATCCCCCGCATGCCGGCGAAGAGTTCCATGGCGTAGTTACGGTCAGCCACCAGGTTGTCGTCGACGAAAAAGGCAAAGGAGTTCTTCCGCCGCAACCCCTCCAGCTCGACCAGGACGCTATCGACCGGCCGCTTGCGGTACTTGCGACCATAAAAGGCGGTGACGGAACAGAATTCACAGTCAAAGGGGCAGCCACGGGTGGTCTGCAGGGTGTTGGTGAAGAGGTACTTCTTGCCGCCGAAGAGCTCCCGCCGGGCCATGGGGATGGCGGTCATCTCGATGAGGGAGCCGGAGCGGTAGACGGACCGCAGCCGGCCGGCCCGGAAATCGGCGAGCAGCTCCGGCCAGATCAGCTCCCCCTCGCCCACCACTACGCTGTCCACCTGCTGCAGCGCTTCATCCGGCAGATTGCTGGCGTGGAAGCCACCCATGACCACTTTTTTGCCCGCAGCCCGGAAGTGAGTCGCCAGCCGGTAGGCACGGGGCGCTTGGGGAGTCATGGCGGTGATGGCCACCAGATCGGCGTCAATGGCCGGCAGCGACGGCTCTATGTTCTCGTCCCAGAGGCCGACCTCCCACTCCGGCGGGGTGACGGCCGCCAGGGCTGCCAGGGAGAGGGAGGGGAATTTGAAGCCGAGTTCGCCCCACAGGCGACCCTTGGGCCAGCCGGGTGAGACGAAGAGCAGTTTCATTTACGGTTTTCCGCGATGTAATCCGCCATGGTGCGCACCGACTGGAAGACCTTGGTGCCGGTGGCCGCATCCGGGACCACAACCCCGAACTGCTTTTCCATGGCCACCACCAGCTGGAGGGCGTCGATGGAGTCCAGGCCCAGCCCTTCGCCGAAGAGCGGGGCATCGGTATCGATATCCGCCGGGGCCATCCCCTCGATGCGGAGGGCGTCGATGATCATCTGCTTGACTGTTGCAATCAGTTCTTCAGCCATTCAATGGTTCCTTTGTCATTGGTTTTGTTGCCGTGTAAACCGTGAGGCCCGGAAGCCCGCTTCCGCGCCCCCCCGCGATTTGGCATTGTACTGGCATTCACGTAAGGTGGCTGACCTCCCACGTCAACCGAGGGGTGTTGCACCCCGGCCGCGGGAATCGCGGGTGCTCGCTCCACCGGACCTCCGGGCCTCACGGATTCAGTTGCCAGTAATCGTACAAATTGTACCACTGGTCCGGGTAACGCCTGATGTATCGTTCAAAGACCCGCAGGATCTGCTCCGTGCCGGTGCGGATCGCTTCGGCATGCTCGCCGTGCCGGCCGGAGACGTGGATCGCCTCTTCCATGTAAGTGGCATAGCGCCCCTGCTCCAGCGGGATGAACACCGGGATGATCGGCGCGCCGCTGGCCAGGGCCAGGTAGGCGGCCCCCACCGGGATCTGGGTCATTTTGCCGAAAAAATCGAAGGCCTGGGTGTGGGAGGAACCGTCCCGGTCCCCCAGGAGCGCCACCACCTCGTTTCGCCGCAGGGCGTTGACCGCCTCGATGATCGCCAGGGGCGAGGTGGCATCCCGGTCAACATATATGGTGCCGATCCCCCGGACCCGCCGCTCCGCCTCCCGCATGGCGTTGACCTTTTCATCCGGCTCCCGGAAGGTCATGACATTGACCCGGTAGCCCCGCTCGGCCAGTCCGAGCCCCCCCAGTTCCCAGTTCCCCAGGTGGGGCGTGATGATGATCGCACCGCTGCCTGCTGCCAGGGCATCCGCCAAGGGCCTCCCCTCGCTCCTCGGCAGGATCAGCCGTTCCAGCCGTTCGCCGGTGAGGCGCAGCATCAGCATGATGTCGCACCAGTTTCTGGCGAACTTGTAGTAGGTGGAAAGCACCAGCGGCTCGACAACGCGGCGCCCGGTCACTACCCGCAGGTTGGCCCGTATCCCCCGGCGCCGCTCGACGGTACAGAGATAGAACAGCGCGCCGGTGGCAAAGGCACACGGCGGGAACAGCCAACGCGGGACCAGGCGGGTGAACAGGCCGATGGAAAAGAGACTCAGGCTGCTGTAGACCCCCTCGATATGCCCTTTTGGTCCTGCCCCGTTCATCGCTTCCGTGAGCAGCCCCTGGCCTTGCCCCGGCCGGCCTCGACGAACTCCTTGTGCCACGCCTCGTCGGCGATCTCGGCGTAGGCCCGGGCATACCCGTCCATCTCCACGGCCAGACCGCGAAAGATCGCATCCGCGCCATCGTGGGTGGGGTACGCCCCCTCGGTGGCAAATATCTCCCGGCCGACCTCGGGGTGGTCGATGAGCATGCAGGGGCGGAGCAGGTTGTCGTGTTGGCCCTGCTGCTCGCGGATCTTCCGGAAGAAGGGGGAGCGGAGGGCTTCCTTGATCGTGGTGCGCCGGATATTGTCCACGGCCAGGTGGCAGAAGACGCACGGCTCGATGTCGCCGTTGGCGTTCACGTGGAAATATTTCCGGCCGCCGGCGATGCAGCCGCTGATGATCGGGCCGTCGTTCCAGAAGTCCACGAAGAGCATCGGCTTGGTGGCCCGGTAGTCGATGATCCGCTGCCGGAGCAGGTCGCGCTGCTCGGGGGTGGCCATCAGGGTCATGTCCGGCTCCCTACCGACGGGCACGTAGGTGAAGAGCCAGAGGGCGAAGACCCCCTTCTCCAGAAGCATGTCGATGTAGCGGCCATCGGTGATGACCGGCGTGTTCCGGCTCGTCTGGGTGAACGAGCCGCAGTAGGAGAGTCCGGCCGACCGCAAGAGGTCCATGGCCCGCATCACCTTTTTGAAGTGACCGGCGCCGCGCCGGGCATCGGTCTCCGCCTCGTACCCCTCCAGGGAGAAGGCGGGCATCACGTTCCCCACCTCCACGAGCTTCTCCACCATCGCCTCGTCGATCAGCCCGCCGTGGGTAAAGACCAGGAACGCCATGTCCGAGTGCTTGCGGAAAATCTCGAAGATGTCCTGCTTGAAGAACGGCTCACCGCCGGAAATGACGGCAAAGTAGACCCCCATCTCCTTCATCTGCATCAGGACCGAATCAACCTCCTCCAGGGTCAGCTCCAGCCCCTTGCCGTAATCGCCGGCATAGCAGCCGTAGCAGGAGAGATTGCACTTCATGGTGGGGCTGATGACCACGGTGGAGGGGGGATAGAACCCTTCCCGGTCGGCCCAGGCCTTGCGCTTGTTGGTCCCGGCCAGGAGGTGGTTCACCGCCAGATTGGTGATCCACTTGCTCCGCTGGTTGGGGTGGATGTCCTGCAGTATCCGCCGGGGAAACTCGATGCTCGGGTGGTTTTCCCGGATCAACTGCCGGATCCAGCGGATCTTTTCCTTGTAATACTCCTTCTTGGGGATCAGTTCCATCAGGTGGGTCATCCGGGCCAGGGTCTCGTTGGAGGAGTTGGTGGCCATGGAAAGCAGGAGGGAGACGATCTTTTCAGTGGAGTAGTTTTTAATGCTCTGGAGCATGGAAAGAATTCTCTTTTCGTGATCAGTCTACATGTAGCGCAGAAACGTCATGCATATGTGCCACGTGTCCCGCACCGGCCGGAAATGGCTGGTGGCCCGACCGTCTGCCACCCGGGCGGCAACCGGGATCGAATCGATCCGGAACCCGGCCCGCCACCCCTTCACCAGGACCTCCATCTCCAGGTCATACCCGTTCCTGTCCAGTGTGAGGGAGCGGAGCAGATCAGCAGAATAATAGCGGAATCCTGATTGACTGTCATCTATATTGAAACCGGTGCGCGTTTTTATGCACCACGCACCGAAGCGGTTCCAGTGTCGCCGAAGCCCTGCCATCTGCTGAAACTGGGCATAGCGGGAGGCGATGAGGATCGCAAGATCCTGCTCCCCGGCAGTGGCAATGAGCTGCGGAATCGCCGTCACCTCGTGCTGGCCGTCGGCATCCAGGGTTACGACCCCGCAGCACCCCTGTTCGAGCGCCCACCGGAAGCCGGTCTTGAGCGCTGCTCCCTTCCCCCGGTTCGTGCCATGGGAAAGGAGGGTGACGGGCAGATCGGCCACCAGGGCGGCGGTGCGATCAAGGGAACCGTCGTCTACCACCAGGACCCGATAGCCAAGGGAACAGACCTCGGTCACCACCCGGACAACGGTACGTTCGGCGTTGTACGCCGGAATTACTATGCAAGGTGCCACTGTTCCACCAACTGCCCCAGCGGGGCGAAGCTGAACCGTCCCAGGAGGTAACGCAGCCTCCCTTCGGCGCTCCGGTGCGGTCCGTACACGATGAACGACCGGGCACGGGACAGGGTAAGTCGCGGACCTGCCGGGTCCATCTCCCGGGGATGGAGATACAGCACGGCGGGATGCCCCTCCCGGTTGAGCCGCTCCATGGTCCCGGCGATCAGAGCCAGCGGCAGGGTCCTGAACCCCCAGCCGCCGCCGGTGGGGAGGTTGCCGAAGGGAAACGGCGACACCAGGGGTGGCACCTCGACAAGGTCACCCTGGCGGGTCTTTAACAGGTGAGGCAGCCTTTTCCCCCGGCGGTCGCCGACAAACGGGAGCGGAGAGAGACTGGAATCGTAACGATACCCTTCTTCCTTCAGAATATCGAAGGCCCACGGTGTTTCCCTGCCGGAGAGCGACCACTGGGGCGCCCGGAAGCCAACGGGACGGACGCCGCACTGGGTGGCAATGATCTCCCCGGTCCGCCTCACTTCATCCCTGAAGGCTGCCGGGCCAAGCTGCGGCACCAGGGTGTGGGAATAACCATGGGAAGCGACCTCGTGACCGGCGGCAACGAGCCGTGGCACGAGCGTTGGCTCCTGTTCGGCCACCCATCCCAGGACAAAGAACGTCGCCTGCACGCGGTATTCGGCCAGCAGGGCAAGAATCCGCTCCATGTTGGCCAGTACCTGCCAGCGGGAGCGGGGAACCTCCATGCGCGACTCAACACCGCAGACGTGAAACCAGTCCTCCACATCGATGGTTAACGCATTATAAGCCATTGAAATAAAACCATTCTTAAGGAATTGCGTTTTTACACCATTGCCTGCCATAAGTCAATGCCGCCGCGGCACCCCGACCGGGCAGGCGGCTGGAACCGCTGATGTGGAAAATTTTTGCCGAATTGCCCGGCTTAAGGAATCTGCTATTGTTTCCGATATGCTCTTCACGGATTTGGGCTTATTCCATGCATCAGGTTCAGTTTTCCTCCATCGATGAAAGGTGGTCTCATGAGCTTTCCCGTTTCGCTCAAAGGCGTTGTCACTCTCGGACTCTTCTGTGCAGCTCTTATACTGGCCGGCTTCGACAGCCGGGCAACGGCAGCATCACGCGGCGACATCGACCCGGTGTCGGGAAAACCGTGTGCTCGCTGCCATCTGAGCAAAATTGACGGCGTTAACGTGCATGAGCCGGTGAAGTCTGACTGCGCGGCCTGTCACAGGACAGCCGGCGGTGACCATCGGGAGCTCCCCGGCCTCTTCGGCGTCAAGACACCTGGTCCGCGACTGTGCGAAGAGTGCCATGGCGACATGACGTCCCAGAAGAGTGTCCACAAGCCGATTCGGGAAGGCTCCTGTCTGGGGTGCCATGCGCCGCACAACTCGCCGCTGAAAAAACTGCTCCGCTACGAGGGGACCCGACTCTGCTTCAGCTGTCACAGCCGGCTGGTGATTGCCACCTGGCCCTATCCGCACAAGCCGGTGGCGGCAGGTGACTGTACCGGATGCCATACTCCCCACCAGTCGCAGGCACCCAAGCTGTTAAAGAGCGATAAGCAACTGGTCTGCTTCAACTGCCACAATCCGGCGCTCGTCAAGGGGGAGTCGGTGCACAAGCCGGTTGCCGAAGGAAATTGCGGTGGCTGCCACGACGTGCATGGCGCCAATTACCCGAAGCTGCTCAAGCTTCCCGGCACGCCTGCCGCACTGCTCTGTTCCCGGTGCCACGGCAACCTGGCCAGCCAGAAAACCGTCCACAGTCCGGTCAGGGAAGGCAAATGCCTTGCCTGCCACTCGGTCCACAGTGCGCCGGCAAAAAAACTTCTGGCCAAATCGGGAAGCGAATTCTGCTTCCAGTGCCATGACAAGACTCCGTTTTCCGGCAAGCGCTTCCCCCATGAGCCGGTTGCCTCAGGCGCCTGCCTGGAGTGCCATGACCCCCACCAGGCAACGGCTCCCAAGCTGGTCAGAAAGACGAATGACGGACAGTTGATCTGCTTCAGCTGCCACGACAAGACCATCGCCAGCGGCGCCTCGGTCCACGGCCCGGTGGCCGGCGGCGATTGCGGCGCCTGCCACACGGTGCACGGCGGCGATCAGCCGCGACTCCTGAAGGCGTCAATCACCCCGCCGGTCAAGCTCTGCCAGGAATGCCACGGCACCATGGCCACGGAGAAGAGTGTCCACTGGCATGTAAAGCAGGGCGAATGCCTTGCCTGCCACCAACCACACAGTGCGCCGGCGAAAAAACTTCTCATGGCTACAGGTGAAAAACTCTGTTTCGAATGTCATCGCAAGGAACGGCTCCTCGGCGCCTTCCCCCACTCCCCGGCAGCGGCAGGGGACTGCATGGCCTGCCATGACCCTCACCAGGCAAAGGAAGCAGCTCTGATAAAACTCACCGATAAACCGGTCTGCTTCTCCTGCCACGACAAGGCCATGGCCACTGGCGTATCGGTTCACCCGCCGGTGGCTGCCGGCGAATGCAACGGCTGTCACGCCATGCACGGCAGTGACCAGCCAAAGCTTCTGAAGGCACGTTTAGCGCCGGGGCTGACACTGGCGTTCTCAACCGAGCAGTTCGAGCTCTGTTTTACCTGTCATGATGTCGCGGCCATGACAACTCCCGACACGGACAAGGCGACCGCCTTCCGGGACGGGAGCAAAAACCTGCACTATGCCCATGTGCAGAACGGCATGGTTGCCTGCCGCAGCTGCCACGACTTCCACGCCGCTCCCCAGCCGCACCTGCTCAAGGAAAAAGAGGGTAGCGGCAAAAAAACCGTCACCCTGGCCTTCAAGCCGACGGCCAACGGTGGCAACTGCACCATGAGCTGCCACGACAGCATAGCCTACGACCGGAAACGGTAGAATGGATGGGGGTTGAGCCAGGTCTGTTCTTCCGAATACGGCTGACCGAACGTGCGAACGTAGTGCCGTAGCAGTGTCAACGGTACCGGCAGCGACACCTGTCCCTGCCGGTACCGCCCGAAAAGCTCCAGGAGTTCGCTTTTTTCGTCAGTGGAGAGCTGCTGCTTGAAATACCCCATCACATGCATGAGCACATCGACCTGCTTCCTCGGAGTCGCCCGATAGCCGAGGGTTCGCATGAAGAGCGCCTCGTAGCTCCGCATCAGCTCATCCCGCCCCACCCCCTTGCCGGCCGCCACCAGCTTGCCAAGTTCCCGGTAGAGCTGGGGGTTATGGGCCATCAACTGCAGTTTGTGGCAGGTGTGAAACCTGACCAGTCCCCCCATGCTGCCGTCTTTCCGGCAGAACTCCTGCCAGCGGCAATATGCGAAGACCCGCTCCAGGAAGTTCTCCCTGAGGTGCGGGTCGTTGAGACGCCCCTCTTCCTCGACCGGCAGGTTCGGAAAATGCTCCGCCACTGCCCGGGCAAACAGGCCGCTGCCGCTCATGGCCACCCCTCCGCTGGTGTAGACCTTCACCCGGAACAGGCCGGAACTGGGCGAATCCTTCTTGAACACGAACCCGCACAGCCCCTCCCGTTCCAGTTCTACAACCTTGGCCCGGCAGAACGCCAGCATCCGCTCCGTCAGGTCGACCCGGCTCCGGGTCGTCACCAGGCGGGGCGCCGCCGGCTCACCCTCAAGCCGCATTGCCTCCCTGGGGACCGGCAGACCGGCCCCCACCTCGGGACAGACCGGCACGAAGGTAACAAATGGGCCGAGGATATCGGTCAGCCAGCGGTCATGCTTGTGGCCACCATCGTAGCGAACCCGCTCGCCGAGCAGACAGGAACTGACGCCGATTTTTGGGGTGCTGGCCATGGCAAACTCCGGTCAGGCGTGTTACAGTATTTGCGCTGTTGCGAATCTACCACGCACAAGCGACAACAGACAAGGAGGCACAGATCATGGCATGTCAATGCGGCGAAAAGCACGAAGGACATCTCTGCATGCTCAAGAGCAAGGGGCTGTTGGACGAGGTCAAACATCTGGCACAGAACCCGACCGTTGTATGCTTCATCTGTGGCGGTGAGGCCAATTCCGCGGACAACGTCTGCGAGCCGATGCCTATAAAGCGGTGACTCGTGACCGGTGACTGGTAGCTGCCGGTGACGCAGACAGGAATGGCTTCCGTACTGTATAGGACTCTGTTGCTCGCGGCCATTGCATGGAGCCGCTCTGGCTGGAAACGGGCAGCGACCGGGTCGAAGCATGCAACTTCTTTCACTACCGAGGTAACCGATGCCCCCAAAAACCGCCGTCCTCCTCCTCCAGATGGGAGGTCCCGACTCCCTCGATGCTGTCGAGCCGTTTTTGCGCAACCTTTTTTCCGACCGGGATATCATCAAGATCGGCCCGGCCTGGCTCCAGCCGCTCATCGCCCGGATTATTGCCAAACGGCGGGCACCCAAGGTGGAAAAAAACTACGCGGACATCGGCGGGAAATCACCCCTGCGGGAGTTAACCGAGGCCCAGGGGAAGGCACTTGAGGCGCAGCTTGGTGACGGGTACCGCTGCTTCGTGGCCATGCGCTACTGGCGCCCCTCCACACTGGAGGCGCTGGCAGCCATCAGGCGGGAGGGGATCGACCGGATCATCGCCCTCTCCCTCTACCCCCACTACTCACGGGCCACCACCGGCTCCAGCATCAACGAGCTGAAACGCATTCTTGAGCAGGCAGGCACAAAATTCGACGTGACCTACATCGACCGCTTCTACGATCATCCCCTCTACATCGAGGCCCTGGCCGAAAAGATCCGGGAGGGGCTGGAGGAGTTCCACCCGCTGGCCGACCGGGAGATCCTCTTTTCCGCCCATTCGCTCCCCCAGTCGTTCATCGACGAGGGGGACCCGTATCTCTCCCATATCGAGGAGACCGTGCGGTTGGTGATGGAGCGGTTCGAGGTACCGCACCATCTGGCCTTTCAGTCCCGGGCCGGGCCGGTGAGGTGGCTGGAGCCCTCCACCGACGCCATGCTGGAGCATCTGGCAGCCCATGGCAGCAAGAACCTGCTCATCGTGCCACTCTCGTTCGTGTCGGACCATATTGAGACCCTGCACGAAATCGATATCGAATACGGCAAGATGGCCTTCAAGCTCGGGTTTGCCAAGTGCAGGCGGTCGCCGTCACTGAACGTGTCGCCAACCTTCATCGCCTGCCTGGCGGATCTGGTGGGAAAGGTTCAACCGGTTACCGAAGCTTCCCGCTGACTCTTCGCCACCAGGTAATAGACGATCCCCAGAATCAGCAGGGTGCCGGCCAGGAAGATCTGGGTCTCCAGGGCATCGTGGCGCAGGGTCGAGATGAGAATCTCCCTGATCAGGGCCACGATGATGACCCCGATGAAGACCAGGATGTTGAACTTCCCCCCCTTCAGGGTCTTGATCTCGTTGTCCATCAGCTCGATCATCATCCAGATGATCAACAGCGTTCCCAGCGCGCCGAGTATCCCCTTCTCCACGTCGCCGCGGAAGATATGGGCAATGTCCCAGATGAAGAGTCCCACCACCCCGAGGGATACCCCGGCCAGGGCAAGGACCAGCACCAGGTTCAGCCCGTAGGTAAAGCGCTCGGCAGCCTTGATCAGCTTGGACTCAATCCGGTGGGAAAGAAAGACCTTCTTCAGCTCTTCTTCCTGGTAGGAAGCGCTCATGATGTCCAGGTTGATGTCAACGATCTTTTCGGCTGCGTTACGGAACTTGCGCCGCTCCTGGATGTTGGGGAAGTTCTCCTGCAGGAGCTCGATGATGAAGTGGCGGATCACATTCATGGCCGCATTGACGAAATGGGCCTTGAGCCCTATCCTGACGTGGGTCTGGCCGATCCGTTGCAGGGTATGGTAGTAGAGATTATCATAGCTGCCGGTGAACAGTGTGAGGAACCACTCCTGATGGGTCTTGCGCAGCCGCTGCAGCAATGAGGTGTCCTTCAGGAACTCCGCGGTCTCCGGTATCCCGAGGAGGTAGTCGTAAAACTCGTCCACCATCCGCTCCTTGTTGGCCTCGGCCAGGGGCCGCAGCTGCAGCAGCAGGGCCGCATCCTCGTCGGTGAAGAAGTAGTGCCCCTTGATATCCTGCATGGTCAGCATGACGGTTCTCCTTTGACCTGTGATGTGGTAGAGTATAAGCGCTAAACGGGCTGCTGGCAATTCTGTAAACATTCGGTATGGTTATGAAAACATGCATCCTTTGCAACGCCGAATTTGATCCGTCCACCGAACCATCGATCTTTGCCGAAGCCGGCGCCTGGCTGGCTGAGGAAATATGGCGCGATGGCGGCGAACTATGCCCGACCTGCCTCGAAAACCGGGCAAAACTTGTCATGATGTACCACCACGAATTCAACACCTGACATCAGCATCGAGGGAAAAGGTTCGAGGAACGAGGAAAGATTGACCGACTCTCCCCCTCGCTCCCGTATCCTCGCACCTCGTTCCTTCGTTCTTTGGAGACCCGATGGAAAGAATCACCCTTGAAGGCATCGAACTCACCCTGGCCAACCCGGTAACCCTTCCCCTCAAGTGGGTGGGGCAGGAGGAACTGCTCAGACAGCTCCTGGCTGCCTGGCTCGTGATCGACGAAAAAGACATTCCCTTCAACCCGCGCCTCATCGGCAAACCGGGGGTCGGCAAAACCACCCTCGCCTATGCCGCGGCCCACAACCTTTCGCGGCCGGTCTACCTCTTCCAGGCGACCATGGACACCCGACCTGAAGACCTGATTGTCACCCCCACGGTCGGACCGGACGGCAGGATACAGTACGCCGGCTCATCGCTCGTAACTGCCATGCTCAAAGGGGGAGTCCTGATCCTGGACGAAGGGAACCGGATGAGCGAAAAGGCGTGGGCCTCACTGGCGCCGCTCCTGGACGACCGGCGCTACGTGGAGTCCATCATCACCGGCCTCAGAATCAGCGCCCATCGGGACTTCCGCATCGTCGTCACCATGAACGAAGACTCCTCCACCTTTGATGTGCCCGAATACATCCACTCGCGTCTCCAGCCCCAGATTTACATCGATTTTCCCGAGGCCGACGAAGAGTTCCAGATTCTCAAAGAAAACCTCCCCTTCGCCCCGCCACGCATCCTCAAATACGTGGTCGATTTCCTGCAGCGTGCCCATGCCGCCGACGAACTCTACTCGGTCCGGGACGGCATCAACATCGCCCGCTACGCGCTGAAGATGATGCAGGCAACGGAACGCGATGCCAAAGAACTCCTTCCTCTGGCTGTGGAAAGCATCCTGGGAGACGAAGCGCTGCGCTATATCGCGCCACAGTGATAGCACGTCCCCACAGATCAAGACCAGCAACACAAATCCTTGCGCAAAATTACAAGCAATCAATTAACACCAAGCGTCAATCCACCGGCTCAGGTCTCTAAATAGCACCGTTCTTTTTGGGACACACTTCATACAATTCAATATTACTATTATTTTTCATCAGGCATTATTTTTGCTTTGACCTTGGAGATGGCAGCTTAAGTTAAAGGATCAGGTCATGAAAAAATCTTGCCGCATTATTGCGCTTTCATTGGCTGCACTTACTCTTTTAACCTCCCCCCTGGCGCGCGAAGCACGCGCTGAATTGACCGTGAAAGACTTCATCATCGTCAAAGACACCAGTTATTTCAGCTACTACATTAACGGCATCTACCAGGGACTCCGTCTGGCGAACAGCAGCCTCAACGCGACAAACAGAAAGCAGTTCTTCTGCATTCCCGACACGCTCATTCTGGACACCAACCATCTGGTTTCTTTGATTGAAGATACCGTCAATACCTACCAGCTGGCGCCCGATGCGCAGATCGAACCGATCATGCTCATGGCCCTTCAGCAAACCTTCCCCTGCAGCAACTAGCTGTCTACGACAAGCTCTCCAGATTGTACTGCCTGATCTTTCGATAGAGGGTGTTCCGGCCGATACCCAGCACCTTTGCCGTTTCGGTGATATTCCTCCGACACTGTTCCAACGCCCTCCTGATGGCTTCCGCTTCCGTCTCCTTCAGACCGAGCTGAAGGTCAGGCTCCACCCCTTTGCCGCGCATGGCTCTCAGCACCCCCGCCTCGACTCCGCGCAGCGCAACGAGCGTCTCCTGCAACACATCGCCGCTCATCGCTGCCAGCAGATCCGACGTGGCATAGCGAGACAGCAGATCCGCCAGGGTCCTCCGGTCGTCCGGGTTCTGCCCCGTGCCCGGTGCCGCCGTCTTCGCAGCATCGGCGGTACCGGGCAGGAACCTGCTTCCCAGATGTTCGGGCAGAATCGTACCGTCACTGCTCATCACCACGGCTCGCCGCATCACGTTCGCCAGTTCGCGGATATTCCCCGGCCAGCCGTATTCCCGCAGCAGGCGCATGGCTGCCGGCGAAATCTGAATTTCGGTATTGTGCTGCCGGGCAAAGTGCTCGGCAAGTTGCGGGATGTCGTCGGCCCGGGCACGCAGGGGGGGGATTTCCAGGCGCACCACGTTGAGGCGATAATAGAGGTCCTCGCGGAAGGTCTTTTCGCGGATCGCCTCCTCCAGGTCGACGTTGGTAGCGGCGATGACCCGCACGTCGGTCTTGATCGCCTTTCCGCCGCCAACCCGCATGAACTCTCCGGTTTCCAGCACCCGCAGCAGCTTGACCTGGATCTGCGGGCTGGCGTCGCCTATTTCGTCCAGCAGCAGGGTACCACGGTTGGCCAGCTCGAAGATGCCGCGCCGGGTCTGGCTGGCGCCGGTGAACGCCCCCTTTTCGTGGCCGAACAGTTCGCTCTCCAGCAGGTTTTCCGGCAGCGCGCCGCAGTTCACCGGGATGAAGGGCTGGTCAGCGCGCCCAGAAGCGGCGTGGATGAACCGGGCAAGCACCTCCTTGCCGGTCCCGGTCTTCCCCTGGATCAGCACGTTGATGTTCTTGGTGGCGATCTTGTAGGCCAGGGAGACCAGGCGCCGCATGCTCGGCGCGGTGCCGACCCGAAAACCGACCGCCTGGGCCGTATCGGACCACTCTTCCGTTGCATGGCTCCCGTTTTGTTGGGCAGCGCCGTGGCTGGCAGCCTTTTCGATCAACGCCTCGATCTCGCCGATGTCGTCGAACGGCTTCTCCAGATATTCGTAAGCCCCCAGCTGCATCGCCGTCACCGCGGTCTTGACGGTGCTGTAACCGGTCATGAGGATCACCTCGCAGGCCGGCTGCCTGGTCTTGATCATCTGCAGCAGGGTCAGGCCGTCGGTATCCGGCAGCTTCAGATCGACCATTGCCACGCTGAAGCTTTTCCCTTCCAGGGCGCGCATCGCCTCCGGCTCGTTGCCGGCGGTGACAACGCCATACCCCTTTCTGGTGAGCAGGCGGCTGAAAAAGGTGCAGACATCCGCTTCGTCGTCGATGATCAGAACCTGGGACGGGGACATGTTTTCTCCAGTCGGGCGCGGCAAGCGGCGCCCCTACAGTTCTACAGATCGGAA